>JALYWD010000415.1 GCA_030852885.1 Chloroflexota bacterium
CCAGCTTCTCCACCAGCGTCGGGGCCAGCTTTGCCTGTTTACGTGCCTCGCGAATCTGCCGGTCCAGCTCCTTGATCTCGCGCTCCAGACCTGCCTTCAGGTCGTCCGCCCACTGGTCGAGCTTTTCTGATTCCGTGGCGAAGAACTGCACGTTTCGCTGTGCTGCAGCATCAATCACGGCTGTGCGCTGCTGTTCGATGAGCCGCAGCGTGCTGTCGGTTGACGACTGCGGCGGCATGCGGCCCGTGAGCGTGGCCGGCAACCCGAGCAGGCGGCGCGTCATTTCGGGATCAAGAACCTCGCCGTTGTCGCAGGCTGCTGCCAGGATCAGGTGATCCTCGGCGGCGTCCAGCGCGTGAATGGTCAACTGGGCCACGGCCAGGTCGCCGCTTTGCCCGATCAGGGGCTCCAGCGCGCTGATGCGGCCATCGTGCTCGCTGAGATGGAAGGACACTTCGGCAGGCGGTAACTCACGTGCCTTGGCGCGCTCGATCAATGCCTCCGCCAGCGGGTGCGCCATGCGGTAGATATGGGCGTCTTCGTTACGGCGGGGCAGTTCGTATAGACCTAACGGAACGTCACTCCCAGGCGAACGACGCAGGACGAAGGAGGAATCGTCCACAAAGTCGGCATCGTCGCCCAGTTCGTGCCGGGTGAGGTCCATGAGCAGGCGCTCGTGCCTGTCCAGTGCCGCCCGGGATTGCGCCTGCTGCACGCGCAGCTTCTCGCGCACCTCGTCATCGAAGTGCTCCAGCAACTGCTGACGCGTGCGGGCCATCTGGGCGCTGATTTGCGGTTGCAGGTCGAGCTGCAACTGCTGGAACGCCGCGTCGATCTCCTCTGGCCGGCGGCACGTCTGGTAGATGTCATTGATCCGCTTCTCGAAGTCGACGCCGGAATCAATCGCGCCCAGCACCTCGTCGCTCGCGCCAAAGACTCCGGCGAAGAGTTGGAACTTCTCGGAAAGCAGTTCATAGACGCGCTGATCCGCCTGGTTCTTGCGGTTCAGGAAGTTGACCACCACCACATCATGCTTCTGGCCGTAGCGATGGCACCGCCCAATGCGTTGCTCGATGCGCTGCGGGTTCCAGGGCAGATCGTAGTTCACCACCAGCGAGCAGAACTGCAGGTTGATCCCCTCGGCAGCAGCCTCCGTAGCGATCATGATCTGCCCTTCGTCGCGGAAGTAGTCCACAAGGGCAGAGCGCAGGTCCGCCGTACGCGAGCCGGTCACCCGGTCCGTGCCCTGGTGCTCCTTCAGCCACGCGGCGTAGATCTCGCGTGACCGCGGATCGCTGTTGGACCCATTGAAGAGAACGATGCCGTCACCCCACGGGCTTTCGGCCAGGATCCTCTGGATGTACTCCTGCGTCCGCCGCGATTCGGTGAAGATGATCGCCTTCTGCGCCGCGCCCAGTTCCGCTGCGCGCTCCATGGCCACACTGAGCGCCTTGAGCAGCGCCTGCCCCTTGGCGTTGCTGGTGATGGACGTCGCCATCTCCTTGAACGCGTCAAGCTCGCGGATTTCGTCTTCCAGCGCCTTGCGCTCCGCTGGAGAGAGAAGCGTGCCAGCGGGATCGCTCTCCCACTCCTCGCGCGTCTCATCCAGCCCTTCGTAATCCTCCGCGAGGGTCTGGTCCAGCGCCTCCGGTGTGCCATTGCGCAACTCTGCCTTGAGCCGCTCAGACATCGTGTTGAGGGCGCCGGCAATGGCGAAGGTCGAGGACGCCAGCAACTTGCGCAGCACCAGGGTCATCAGGGCGCGCTGGCCGCTGGGGAGCGCCTG
Organism: Chloroflexota bacterium; assembly: GCA_030852885.1. Classification (GTDB taxonomy): domain Bacteria; phylum Chloroflexota; class Chloroflexia; order Thermomicrobiales; family UBA6265; genus JACCXM01. Next base: position 1,787 of record JALYWD010000415.1, read on the forward strand.
CAGGTTTGGCCGCCGCAGGTATTCGGAGACCATTTCGTAGAGCGTGTCTTCGGCTTCCTCTGGCGTGAACTCCTCCAGGATCGGCTGACGTCGGGTGTAGGAGACGTAGCCCTCAACCTGGCGACGCAACGTCCGCGTGCAGATCGGCTCCAACCTGGACTTCAGCCGCGCGTGGGTTCGGGCGTCGGTAGCCCCCATGAAGTGCTCGCGGAAGCTCTCCAGATCCCCAAACGTATGGTCATCGATGAGGCTGACCAGGCCATACAACTCCAGCAGCGAGTTCTGGAGCGGCGTGGCGGTGAGCAAGAGCTTGCGCCGATTCCCCAGGGCCTCCTTGATGGCGTTCGCGACCTTGCGAGAAGGCTGATAGACGTTCCGAAGCCGGTGCGCCTCATCAATGACCACCAGGTCCCAGGGCGTTGCCGCGATATCGATCGCTCTGCTCCGCGCGAACTGGTACGAGCAGATAATGACCGCTTGCTCGCTCATGAACGGATGTGGCCGCCCGCCGTTCCTCGCCTGGGTAAACGAACGGCTCTCCAGGATCTCGCACGGCAGGAAGAACTTCTCGGTCATCTCCTGATACCACTGCTTGCGCAGGTTGGCAGGAACAATGACGAGCAGATGCCGCTTGCGCTCGGCCCAGTGCTGCGCCAGCACCAGCCCTGCCTCGATGGTCTTGCCGAGCCCAACCTCGTCAGCCAGCAAGGCGCCCCTGGAGAGCGGGGAGCGGAACGCAAAGAGCGCGGCATCGACCTGGTGCGGGTTCAAGTCCACCTGCGCCCCGGCAACCACGGAGGCCAGCCGGTCTGGGCTATCCGCAGGAGCACGCGCAGTAAGCACGTGGGCGAAGTACTTGGCTTGATAGTCAGTCCACGCCATTTACCAGGATCTCCGCTGTCAAATGTACAAACACACTGAGGGAAGCACTGAAACATCAGAGATCGGGCCAGCTTCGCGGGAGCAGCCGTTAGTGTACCGCCCGACACCTCGCCGCCCGGCGCCGCCCCGTAAGCCTCGTCCTGCACAGCCGTGCATACCGCGCCGTGCCATTTTGCCCGCCGGGTAGCCTGTGAGCGTGCCACCAGATGGCCCAATCGCCGGTGAATGCTACGATCCGCCAACGCGGTGTCTTCTCACAGGCTCCCGGCCCCACTACCGCCAGCTCCACCGCGCCAGATCTTCCGGCTCAGGGAGGAGTCGTCATGGCCACGGTGTCCCTTTCCCGGCGTTCCCACTTCTCACGCGGGCTGAAGCGCTCGGCGCTGGCCGGCATGGCCGCGCTCGGCATC
>JALYWD010000418.1 GCA_030852885.1 Chloroflexota bacterium
GCCCACGGTCTCCGAGGCGGAGGCCACGGAGTACGCCGCCTGGTTCAAGGCCCTGGCCGACCCCACGCGCATCCGCATTCTCAACCTGCTGGCGCAGAGCAGTGAGCCGGTCTGCGTCTGCGACATCACCAACCAGTTCCCGCTGGGGCAGCCCACTATCTCCCATCACCTCAAGGTGCTGCGCGACGTGCGCTTCGTCGTCGCCGAGCGTCGGGGCACCTTCATGCACTACCAGGTCAACCAGGCCTGCCTGGCGGAACTGCCCGAGGCCGCCCGCCGCATCCTGAACGTTTAGACCCTGGGCAGAAAGGAGACGCTCGATACCTGTTGCACGCGCCGTGTATCGAATATCGTCAATGATCGATGCATCATCGAGGGAATCTCATGTCGTCACCAGCAATCAGCGCCGATGCCGTCCGTGAGACGGTAGGCGCCAGGTACGCCGAGCAAGCCCTGCGCGTGCGCAACGCCTCCGCCTGCGCACCATCCTGTTGCGGCGGCGCCGCTGCGGCCGACCCCATCACCAGCGATCTTTACACCCAGGACGAGACCGCCATCATTCCCCTCCAGGCGCTGCAAGCCTCGCTCGGCTGTGGCAATCCGACGGCCCTGGCGGAACTCAGGCCCGGCGAGACGGTGCTCGACCTGGGGAGCGGGGGCGGCATCGATGTCCTGCTCTCGGCCAGGCGCGTCGGCCCCACGGGGTTTGCCTACGGTCTGGACATGACGGATGAGATGCTGGCCCTGGCCGAGCAGAACAAGGCTGCCGCCGGAGTCGAAAACGTCCAGTTCCTGAAAGGGGAGATCGAGGCGATACCCCTGCCGGACCAGGTAGTGGATGTCGTCATCTCCAACTGCGTCATCAATCTTGCAGTCGACAAGGGACAGGTGCTGCGCGAGGCCTTTCGCGTCCTGCGCCCGGTGGCCGCTTCGCGGTGTCCGACGTGGTCGCCCAGGGTGCGCTCCCGGCTGCTCTGCGCCACGACATGGCGGCCTGGGCCGGCTGCGTCGGTGGCGCCCTGGAAGAGCAGGACTACCGCCACCTGCTGACCGCAGCCGGTTTCGCGGAGATCGATGTCGAGGTGACCCGTGTCTACGACCCGCACGACCTGGCTGAGAGCACCGGCGGCGCGTCGTGCTGCGGCAGCGGTGCGCCTGGTGCGGACGCGGAGGGGACCTGTCCGCCTACGGCCGCTTCGCCGCCAGTGGCGGGCGGCTGGTCAGCGCCTTCGTGCGGGCGCGGAAACCCTGGCGCGTCTGCGCGACTGAGCGTCCCGGCGACACAATCACCGTCTACGAATATGATGCGCTGATCGTTTGCGCATCCATCGAACTTCGACAATGTCCGATTGACCGAAGATCATGATTCCCATGCAGAGAGGGCAATCACATGGCAGTCGCATTCGACTTCGATTCCCCGCTTCCGGTCGCCGTGATCGGGGCTGGCCCGGTGGGGCTCGCCGCCGCCGCCCAGCTCATCGCCCAGGGTGAGGAACCGCTCATCTTCGAGGCCGGGGACACGGTGGGAGCCGGTGTGCTGGCCTGGGGTCACGTCCGGCTCTTTTCGCCCTGGCGCTACGTCGTGGACCCCGCCGCGCGCGGGTTGCTGCAGGCGGACAGCGCCTGGACCGAGCCGGACGGCGAGCTCTACCCCACCGGGCGCGAGCTCGTGGAGACCTACCTGCAGCCGCTGGCAGCCCTCCCGCGGATCGCTTCCCGGCTGCGCCTGACCACCCGGGTGCTGCAGGTCACGCGCGCCGGGGTTGACAAGATGAAGAATGCCGGGCGGGAGGATGCGCCCTTTGTCCTGGCAGTGCAGCGTGCCGATGGCAGCGAGGAAACAATCCTGGCCAGGGCGGTCATCGATGCCTCTGGCACCACCAGCACGCCGAACCCGCTTGGGGCCGCCGGGGTCCCGGCGCCGGGCGAGCGCCAGGCGCGGGACCACATCTGCTACGGCATCCCGGACGTGCTGGGGGCGGAGCGTGCGCGCTACGCCGGCAGGCGCGTCCTGGTGGTGGGCAGCGGGCACTCGGCCTTCAACGCCCTGCTCGATCTGGTGCACCTCGCGGATGCAGCGCCGGACACCACCATCACCTGGGCGCTGCGCCGCGCCGGCGAACGGCTGGGCAACCTTTTTGGCGGAGGGATCAACGACGCCCTGCCGGCGCGGGGTGAGCTGGGCGCGCGCGTGCAGCGCCTGGTGGCTGAAGGGCGGCTGCAGATGGTCAGCGGCTTTCACGTGGCGCGCCTGACCGTGACCGGCGACGGGGTCCTGGTCACCGGCGAGGACGCGGTGATTGGCCCGGTAGACGAAATCATCGCCACCACCGGCTTCCGGCCCGACCCCTCGCTGCTCTCCGAGGTGCGCGTGGACCTCGATCCGTCGGTGGAAAGCCCCCGCGCGCTCGCCCCGCTGATCGACCCCAACCTGCATAGCTGCGGCTCCGTTCCCCCGCACGGCGAAGCCGAGTTGCGCCAGCCGGATGCCGGCCTCTACATCGTGGGCATGAAGAGCTACGGGCGCGCGCCGACCTTCCTGATGCTGACCGGCTACGAGCAGGTGCGCTCGATTGCGGCGGCCCTGGCTGGAGACTGGGAGGCTGCCCGCGAGGTGCGGCTTGTCCTGCCGGAGACGGGGGTCTGCTCGACGGACATCCTGGCGGAGCGCGGGGTGGTGTGCTGCGGCGCCGATGCGGCTGCCCCCACCGAGGAGAACGAGATTCTTCGCCTGCGGGCTCAGAATGACAAGGAAGAGAGTTGCGTGGCGGCGTGCTGCGGAGAGCCTGGTCAGGCAGCGGCAGAGGCGGCTGGTTCCTGTTGCGGCACAGCCGACCCGCAACTCATCCAGTTGACCTCAGCGCAGCACGGCGGATGCTGCTCGTAGGCGCGTGAGCACCTCGCTGGTTACGGCAGCCGCGCGCCGGGGGCTCTATTACGGCTGGGTGGTGGTGGGCACGCTCGCCACCACCGAGACGATCTCCTGGGGCATCCTGTACTACGCCTTTGCCGCCTTCCTGGTGCCGATGCAGCGGGAGCTGGGCTGGTCCACGGCGGCGCTGACCGGCGCCTACTCCCTGGCCCTGCTGGTCTCCGGCCTGGCGGCTATCCCTGTCGGACGCTGGATCGATCGGCGCGGCCCGCGCCTGCTCATGACGCTGGGGTCGATCGGCGGCGCGCTCCTGCTGCTGGCCTGGTCGCGCACCGGGTCGCTGCCCGCCTTCTACCTCCTCTGGGCCGCCATGGGGCTCGTGCTGGCGGCGACGCTCTATGAGCCGGCCTTCACGGTGGTGGCCGTCTGGTTTCGCCAGGCGCGCAGCCGCGCCCTGCTGCTCCTGACCTTCGTGGCCGGGTTCGCCAGCACCATCTTTCTGCCGGTGGCCACCGCGCTGATCGAGCGATATGGCTGGCGGCAGGCGCTGGTGATCCTGGCCATCTTCCTGGCTGTCACCACCATTCCGGCCCACGCCTTCATCCTGCGACGGCGGCCGGAGGATCTGGGCCTGCACCCGGACGGAGCCCTGCCCCCGGAAACGGCGCGGGCACTCCCGGATGAGCGAGATGGCATCTCCCTCCGTGTCGCGCTGCATGAGCACGCCTTCTGGTGGCTGACCGCCGCGTTCTTCTTCGGCACGCTCTCCTCTGTCGCCGTTGCCGTCCACCTGATCCCGTTTCTGCTCAGTGATGGCTACACCCCGGGCTTCGCGGCGCTGGCCACCGGCTTGATCGGGGCCACCCAGGTCGCCGCGCGGGTGGTGGTCACCCTGGCCGGGAACCGGGTGCCGCCCGTGCCGCTGACCGCCGCCGTCTTTGCGCTGCAGGGCGCCGCCATCCTCATCCTGCTGTCCTGGCAGCAAGCCAGCGGCGTGCTGCTGGCCGTCATCCTGCTCGGCGCGGGGCGCGGGGCAGTGACCCTGATGCGCGCGTCGCTGATTGCCGAGCGCTATGGCCGCACGCACTACGGCGCCATCGGCGGGGCGCTGGCGCTCTTCGTCAGCGGCGCGGCGGCGCTGGCCCCGGTGGGCGCGGGGGTGGCGTATCAGGTGGCAGGCGGCTACCCGCTGGTCTTCGCCGGGTTGGCGGGCATCAGCGGGTTGGCGGCGCTGGCCATGGTGGGGATGTGGCGATGGGGATAAGCACGCGGCAGGCAACGCGGCGGCCATTGCCCGTATCTACGACGAGGGCATTGCCGACCGCGTGGCCACGTTTGAGACGGAACCACGCACGGTCGCGGATGTCGAGGCCTGGTTTACCGGCGACCGCGTGATCGTGGTGGCCGAGGACGCGCCCGCCATCGTGGCCTGCGCCAGCACCTCGCCGTATTGCAGCCGGCCCTGCTACGCCGGGGTGGCCGAGTTTTCGGTCTACGTCGCGCGGGCGGCGCCGGGCCGGGGCGCGGGAACGCTGGTCATGGCGGCGCTGCTGGCGGTGGTGGCCGGCTGCCGGAAGCTCGTATCGCGGGTCTTCCCGGAGAACACGGCGAGCCGCGCGTGGCTGCGCAAGCTGGGCTTTCGCGAAGTGGGCATCCACGAGAAGCACGCCCGGCTCGATGGCATCTGGCGTGACGTGGTGATCGTGGAGCGGTTGCTGCCTCGCAACCTGACCTAGCACGCCCCGCAACCATGGGCACAGGACCCGCAGCCAGCGTCTCGCAGGTGGTAGTCCATGACACGTCCGCCGCTATCGAGATCAATACGGCAGCAGTCGTGCATCACCTGTTCCAGGGCGCGGCGGCCGCGTTGCACGCGGGACTTCATGCCGGAGAGTGAGAGGCCAGCCTGGGTGGCGGCGTCCTGCTGCGAGAGGCCGTCGAGATCGATCAAGGTCACGGCCTCGCGGTAGTGGGGCGGCAAGCGAGTGAGCATGGGCCGCAGGCAATGGGCCAACTCCTGGCCAGCCTGGCCCAAGCTTTCGTCGCCGTCTTCGACCCACGCGCCGGCATGCACGGCCGCCTGCTCGAGGTCAGGCGGGGCGCCCACCGGCAACTCGCGCCGCCGGGATGGCGCCCGGTAGTAGTCCACGATGGCATTGCGGGTGACCTGGAAGAGCCAGGACACCCGCCGCTCCTGGTGCTCAAGCGAACCGGCGTGGCGATGGATGCGCAGGAAGACGTCTTGCAGGATGTCCTCCGCGTCCGCCGCACTGTCGACCCGGCGGCGGATAAACGCGCGCAAGCGGTCACCAAACTCCGCCCAGATCTGCTCTGTGTCCTCTGCCCGCGCGGGGCTCTTCATCGCGTATTGCACCGTGGCCTCTCCTGGCGCCTGCAGCCTGCATGTGAGCTTACTGGCAGCCGCAGCCGCCACCGGATGCCGCCTGACCGCAGCATGACGCCTTCTCTGACGGCTCGCAACAACTGGTCTGTTTCGCAGGCGAGCAGCAGCTTGCGGGCTGGGCAACGGGTTGTGGTCCACCCTGGCTCGCTGGAGATGCCGCAGCCTTCGCCTGCTCGGACACTTCCACCTTCATATGAATCTCCTTCTCATGGCGCTCCCGGCTTGCCGGGTACGCAATCGCGAGCATCAATCACTCGCGTATCTCCAGAGACGGAGTGTTCACCAGAAAGACGCACGATGCGCTGACGTGTGATCCCACCATCCGGGCCCGGGCTCAGCCCTGCCAGATGCGCGGGCATCAGTGGGTTGGCGGCGCTGGCCATGCGCAGGATGTGGCGATGGGAATACGCGCTCAATCACTGGCCTCGCGCTCCGGCGTCCGCTGCAGCCACGCACCCTCTTTTCAATCAAATCAGATTGATGTATTGTGCCGGACATGAAGACGTCCGACCGCGCTCCCGTTCCCCTCCTGATGCGCATGGCCGCCCACCCGCTGCGCTGGGCGCTGCTAACCGAACTGGCCGCCAGCGACCTCCGGGTGCGGGAGCTGGTCGCCGCTGTCGGCGAGTCGCAGAACCTGGTCTCCTATCACCTGGGGCTGCTGCGCTCGGCCGGGCTGGTCACCGTGCGGCGCAGCAGTGGCGATGGCCGCGACAGCTACTACCACCTCGATCTGGCCCACTGTGCCACCGCCTTCGGGGCCGCCGCCGCCACGCTGCATCCGGCGCTTGTACCTGGAGCGTCTGGAGGGGCAGCGGGCCGCTCGGTGTTGTTCCTGTGTACCGGGAACGGCGCGCGCTCCCCCATGGCGGAGGCTCTGCTGCGCCGGCGCCATGGCAAGCGGGTCAAGGTGGCCAGTGCGGGCAGTCATCCCAAACCTGCCCTGCACCCGAACACGCTGCGGGTGCTGCGGGAGGAGTACGGCATTGACCTCGGGTCCCGGCAGCCGCGGTCGCTGGATACGGTTACCGGGCACTTCGATTACGTGATCACGTTGTGCGACAAGATCCGCGAGATCCCGCGTGACCACGGATCCGCCGTCACCCTGCACTGGAGCCTCCCCGATCCCTCTGCCGCCGCGGCAACCGACGCCGCGAGCTATCCGGAATTTGCGCGGGTGGCCCGGGAACTCGATTCGCGTATCAGGTACCTGTCGCTGTAGTCCGCACAAGGAGCGCTGTCCATGACGACCATTCCGACTGAACACGCCAGCGTTCGCTACATCGTGGACGATGTCCCGGCAGCGGTCGCCTTCTACACCACCCACCTCGGCTTCACGGTCGCCTTTCAAGTACCACCCTTCGCCGATGTCCGGCACGGCCCACTGCGGCTACTCCTGTCCGGTCCGGCGTCCTCGGGCGCCCGCGCAACGCCAGAGGATGCGGTCACCGCTGGCCGCAATCGCATCCACCTCATCGTTGACGACCTCGACGGGGAGATCACCCGGCTCCGCGACGCTGGGGTGACCTTCCGCAGCGACCTGGTGTCTGGCCCCGGCGGCCAGCAGATCCTGCTGGCTGACCCGGCTGGCAACCTCATCGAACTGTTCCAACCCGCGCCTTCCGCCGTGTCCCCGTGAGCAGGTGACCTCGGCGAGTGGACTTTGGCACGGCGGCCCTGACGCCGGGGTTACCGCTGATTTGGCCGTCAGTTTCGTTCCTTACCAGCCGTGATGAGGGTCAATGTCCATCGACGCTGACGACACGAGTGGCTCAACACCACACGAGGACGCAACTGTTGCTCACGCGGCCGTCACCACCCCAGGCTCCGTCGCAGAGGTGGGCCTGGCGGCCCTGAAGCTCGGCCTGACCTCGTTTGGGGGCCCGATCGCCCACCTCGGCTACTTTCGTGACGAGTACGTGCTGAAGCGGCGGTGGCTGGACGAGGCCACCTTTGCGGACCTTGTCGCGCTCTGCCAATTCCTGCCGGGCCCGGCCAGCAGCCAGGTGGGCATCGGCATTGGCACCATGCGGGCAGGGATGCTGGGCGGACTCGCGGCCTGGCTGGGCTTCACGCTCCCTTCCGCCATCGCGATGATCGCCTTCGCCTTTCTCGTGGAACGCTACGACGTCGGCAGCGCGGGCTGGGTGCACGGCCTGAAGATCGTCGCGGTGGCAGTGGTGGCCCAGGCCGTGTGGGGGATGGCGAGACAGTTCTGCACGGATCGTTCGCGGGCCTCCCTCGCCGTGCTGGCGGCACTGGTCGTGCTGCTCGTGCCCACGGCCTTCGCGCAGGTGGGGGTGATTGCCGGCGCGGGGCTCATCGGCTGGCGGCTCTTCCCGGCCGCGCCAGGCACGACGGCTTTCGCGCACCGTCCCAGTGCTATCACCCGCCGCATCGGGATCGGGTGCCTGCTCATTTTCGTCGCCCTGCTGCTCGGGTTACCGCTCGTAGCTGGGGGCGCCCCAGGGGGAGCGCTCGACCTGGTTGATCGCTTCTACCGGGTTGGCTCGCTGGTGTTCGGTGGTGGTCACGTCGTCCTCCCGCTGCTGCAAACGCAAGTGGTGGCGACCGGCTGGGTGACCGACGCCCAGTTCCTGGCGGGCTACGGGGCGGCGCAGGCGGTGCCCGGCCCGCTCTTCACCTTCGCTGCCTTCCTGGGCGCTGTGCGTGCACCGGCCCCCAACGGCGTGTTCGGGGCAGCGGTTGCGGTGGCCGCCATCTTCCTGCCGTCATTTCTGCTGGTCTGGGGGGCTCTCCCCTTCTGGGATGCCCTCCGTGCCCACCCCATCTTTCGCGGCGCGCTCGCCGGCATCAACGCGGCGGTCGTCGGCATCCTCCTGGCGGCGCTCTACACCCCCGTCTGGACCAGCGCCATCGTGCGCCCCGCCGATTTCGCCCTCGCCCTCGTCTGCCTGGGCCTCCTCATGATCTGGCGGTGGGCGCCGTGGCAGGTCGTCATCGTGGCCGCGCTGGGTGGGCAACTGCTGGCGATGATGCTCTGAATCGGGTGCGGGTGCGCCCCGCCGGCAGACATCTTCCGTCGTCACCCGCCGGAAATATCACTTTCGATAGATGCGCGAGATATGCATCCAATCCATAGTGGAGTCCACGATCCACCGAGATGAGATCGTCCGGGTGACATCTTTCATGTCACTCCGGTGGGCATCGTACAAGGAGTTGTGGAGTGGATTTCGATGACCTGGCGCAACGGGTAAGCAGGATGCAGTCGCGCCGTACCATCGCCCGGCTCCTGGGTGGCGGAGCGCTCGCTGCCGCGGCGACCGGGGTGCGCCTGCTTTCCGGGGAGGAGGCCGCCGGCAAGAAACGCAAGAAGCGGGTTTGCCTCTGTACGACGACGTCATGCACGAGCAAGAAGGTCAAGAACCGCACGAAGGTCATCAACAAGAATCGGCAGTGCAACTACGCTGGCGCCTGCACGACAAACCCCTGCGCCGCAGCGTGCGCGGGCAGCACCGACTGCACTGGTGGCCAGGTCTGCGTCAGTGGCCAGTGCGTTGACTGCACCAGCTACACCCAGTGCGAGAACACGACCACGATCGGCAGCCTCGCGTGCCTGGCGGGGCGCTGTCGCGGGAATGAGCTCTGCGCGGCCACCGCGGATTGCTTCGCGCCGCTGGAGTGCCTGGAGCCGCCAGCGGCAGGTGATCAGCCCGAGCGCTGCCTCTTCTTGAGCGATTGCCAGACCGATGACGATTGCGGGAATCCGGCCGCGCCCATCTGCGTGCTCGGCGATTGTCGCGCGGCATGCAGCGAGAGTAGCCCTGTGTGCCTGGAGGGCACGTGTCAGGGAGGCGCCTGCCTGCCGGCCGCGTAGGGGGTCATCGTTGCTGGAGCCTCCCGGCCGGGAGCCGTCGCGTTGATGCCTCCCGGCCGGGTCCACCTCGCCGACCGCGATTGACCGGCGGGGGCGATGAGGAGCGTCGTCACCGCTCGAGTTCGAGCGTCCTGGCCAGGCCGTTCATCGCCGCAGTGAGTGCCTTCGCGGGATCGGCATCGCGCGCCATGAACTCCCGGCCCCGGGCAAATACCTTTGCCTCGTTGATGGGCTGGCCCGATGCCGTCTTCAGGGTGTCGTGATTGCGCAGCACGTAGACCCAGCGCAGATCGCCACACTCGCGGATCAGATCGTCGACGGTGAGTTTGCTGTCCTGGCTCATGATGCGAATCTTGCCATGAGACGGATGTACGCGTGAGCGGGGCACGGCGAACTCCGCCACCCACCCTCGCCGGTCATTCTGGACCCATGGGCGAAGGAGCTCGTCGTTCCCACTCGCCTCGCACCCAGCTGGTCACTCTCCCGCCGCCCACTACAGGTGTCATCGGAGCGAGGTGGGAGGGGAACGAGATCCTTCGACTTCGCTCAGGACGACACGCGAAGGGGGATGACGCCTCGCACCCTGCTGGCTGCGGGACGAGGTTCTGCGATTGCGCCCAGGGCGACACCCGGAGATGGGCGGTGGAACGGTGGCGCCCACCGCTTGATCCCGACACGAAACCGGTGATCATGGGGACCGTTGCCCGTAGTGAATGTGCGGTGAATGCCAGCACCGGTGTGCGATGATCGATCACAACGCGGCGGTCACCGTGGACCACCGCGCCGCGCCACGCATGGTCCGACCGGGCGACACAAGGAGTTGATGATGCATCCGAATTTCTCGCGGCGGACATTGCTGGGCAGCGCGGTCGGCGGTTCCCTCGCGGCAACCCTGGGCAGCCCAGCGCGGGCGCAGGAGGCCACGCCCGGCGCCGCCGGCAGCGCCACCCCGGTGGGTGGGGCGAGCGCGGGCCCGATCACGATCTTCGAGGCCAGCCAGATCGTGACGCTCAACCCGATTGTGCCCGAGGCCACGCATGTCGCCGTCCGCGACGGGCGCATTCTGGGCGCGGGCACGCTGGATGACCTGACCGGCTGGGGGGATTACACCCTCGACCAGACCTTCGCCGATCACGTGCTGGTTCCCGGGTTCATCGAGGCGCACAGCCACCCCACCGAGGGCCTGATGGCGTTCCTGCCCTATGTCGGGTACTTCGACCGCCCGGGCATCGACGGCACGCCGTTGAAGGGCGTTACCAGCTACGACGCGCTGATCACCGCGCTCAAGGACGCCGAGGCGAAGCTGACCGACCCGGATGAGCCGTTGATCGCGATGGGCTTCGATCCGATCTACTTCTGGGGCGAGGAGCCGTTCTCCAAAGCAACGCTGGACCAGGTCTCCACCACCCGGCAGATCGCCGTCTGGTACGCGAGCCTCCACGTGCTGATGCTGAACTCCGCCGCCCTCGCGGCGAACAAGATCACGGCCAGCACGGCGCAGTCGGGCGTGGTCAAAGGCG
>JALYWD010000421.1 GCA_030852885.1 Chloroflexota bacterium
GTCATCGTGCGCGAGCAGCCGGAGGTCGAGGTCTTCGTGCACCCGGTCGGGATGCCGCACCTTATTGACCCCTCAAAACTCGTCAACTCTGCCGGGCGGCTGTACACAGACCGTATGGATGAGCTATGGGGTGAGGTTGCCCCGGTGCCAGAGGAGCGCGTGCGCCCGCTGGCGGATGGCGAGACGGTTGACGCCGCCGGGCATGTCATGAGCGTGCTCTTCACCCCCGGCCACGCCGCACACCATGTTGCCTACTGGATCCCGGACGAGAGCCTCGTCTTCACGGGGGATGTCGGCGGCGTGCGCATGCCCGGTTCGGACTACGCCCTGCCGCCGGCCCCACCGCCGGAGCTTGCTCCCGGGGAGTGGCGCGTTTCCACGGACCGGCTGCGCCAGACCGGCGCGCAGCGGCTGCTGCTGACGCACGGTGGGGCGTTCGATGACGGCAGCGTGCACCTGGACCACCTGATGCCCAACCTGAACGAGGTCGGGGAGTTGGTGCTGGAGGTGATGCGGGCCGGGGCGGACGATGAGGCTGTTACCGATCTCATCCAGGCGCACACCGAGGCACGCATCGGGCCTGTGATCGCGGAGGACCCGGGGATCGTGCAGCGCTACGGCTGGGCCTCCCCCAGCTTCCTCTCCGCGATGGGGTTCCGGCGCTACCTGACCAAGCGTGGCGACCTGCCCGCGCTACCCAGGCCCTGACGGAGCAAGAGCATGGTCGCCGGGTCGCCGCCACGAGAGGGTGTCTCCCTGGGCGGCTCGGCGCACCTCTCGACACACCATGCGCTGACAGTGTCCTGGCTCCGGCACCGGACGATCTTCACCTCGGCCGTGCTGTACGCCCTGGCGCTCGTGCTACTGGTGCTCCCGGTCCCCTTTGGGCAGCACCCAGCCTGGGCGTACAACTGGGAGGGGTACACCGCCTGGCGGTGGCTCACCTTCTGGGGAGCGCCGGAATTCACCCTTGGCTTCCTGGCCCCGGCTGATGGCCTGATGACGGACAGTGGGCAGGGGCCGCTGCTGGGTCTCCCGCTCACCATCAGCATCCTGCTCAACGGCTTCACGCTGGAGGCGTTGCGCCTGCCGGCGATGCTGTTGTCCGCGCTGGCGCCGCCACTTCTCTGGCTCTGTGGCAAGCGCATGATTGGTCCTGCGCCAGCATTGCTCGCCGCGCTGTTGCTCGCCATTTCGCCCACATTCCTTTTCTACGGCCGCACCGCTACCCTGGTGGGCGTGTCGCTGTTCCCGCTGCTGGTGACGGTGCTGGCGCTGCTACGGGTGCTGGATGCTCCGCTCCGCTCCGGCTGGCGCTGGACGCGCGAGGGCGCGCTGGTGGCATCAATGCTGTTGGGCCTCGTCGCCTACGCGCCGGTGCGCCTGCTCTGGCCGATGACTGTCGTAATCCTGGTTGCGGCGGCGGTGCGCTCTCCCGCCCGGCGGCGGGTCTATCTGGTGACCGGTGTGGGGTGCCTGCTCGTGGTGCCGGGCGTGGTCATGGCGCAGGAGGCCGTGACGATGCCGGAGCCGGAACCTGTCGCGGCAGCCCTTGGCTACTTTTACGCCCGGGGAGAGCAGATCACGGCGATGCGCGAGGATCCCTCCGCGGCGGGCGAGTACGTACGTGATTTCACGCCGGAAGATGCGGATGGCTCCGTCCTCGACGCCGCTACAGGCCTGGTCGTCCAGAACGCGCGCGATCTGGGCCACCTGCTGCGAGATGTGGATACCCGCCCGGTGCCCACGGACTACTGGAACGAAGCTGGCCGCTTCTGGCCCGGCTACTATCTGCCGTTCGCCATCATCGGTGCCGTGGCTGCGCTGGGCCATGTGTTGCGCGGGGGGAATCGCCCGTTCATCCGCGTGCTGCCCATGGCGTTGGTACTCGGATTGGCGCTCCCTCTGCTGTTGACATCGCGCGTGCACGTGGGCCGCTTACTCCCGGCGCTGCCATTCGGGCTGCTGCTGGTGGCCCTCGGCGTCGCCGTAACCGCGACACAGGTGAGCCGGCTGTTGACGCACTGCGCCGTGCCGGTGCGGCCAGCCGTGCTGGGCGTTGCGCTGGCGGCGGGGGTGGTGCTGCCGGCGACCTGGCAGGCGCATGCCGAGATGGCCGTGGCGTTGACCCCGACCCGCGAGGAACAGACGGTGCAGCGGCTCGCCGCCTGGGTCGACCCGGTCACCGAGCGGGGTGGGGCGGTGCTGGTGGAAGATCCCGCGCTCGGAGATGAGATCGAGCGTGTGCACGCCGCCACCTACCAGTTAGGCCTGGACCGGCAGTACCAGTTGGTGGATCTCACCGCTGGTGAGGAAGTATCACCAGACGGCCGTGCGCAACTCTATTGGCGCGGGGCGCTGGGCGCGCTCCGCGCGGGCGAGATCGCGGCGCCATGTGATCGCCTCTGGTTCGTGACGCCAGAGGTCAGCGAGGCTTTTCTCGATGCCTGGCGCGGGGCTGGCTGCGCCGGAATGCCAGACCTGGCGATGCTGCCCTAGCCGTGAATCGCTGGCGCGGGCTGCCCCGCCAGCACCTTGTCGGCCAGTTCGGTCAGGGAGTTGACCGTCGGGACGTCCGTATGCGGGTGCCGGTGATAGCGGTCCAGCAGGACCGCGTTCATGCCGACGCCACGCGCGCCAACCACGTCTGACTTCGCCTGGTCGCCGATGTGCAGCGTGCGCTCTGGATCAACACCCAGCGGGTCGAGCGCGGCGCGGAAGGTGCGCGGATCGGGCTTCTCGTAGCCGACGAACGCCGAGGTCACCAGCAGGTCCATGAGCAACGCGAAGTCAAAGTGCATCGCAACGACGGTGACATCGTCATCGGCGTTGGAGATCAGCGCGGTCTTCAGCCCGGCGCGGCGCAGCCGGCGCAAGGTCGGCATCACGTCGTCGAAGAGGCGGTAGTACTCATGGTACGGGCGCTCGTCGAACTCAGAGACATAGAGACGGCGCAGATCCTTCACCGTCTCCGGGTCATGCGGTAGACCCGCGGCCTCCAGCCAGATGCGCATGAGTTCCAG
>JALYWD010000347.1 GCA_030852885.1 Chloroflexota bacterium
GCGGCCCGCGTGCAGCAGGGTCATCCAGAGCTTGAGTGCGCGGAAGCTCCGCGTTTGCTGGAAGCCGTACTCGGAGAACCAGGGCAGCCCACCGAACCCTTTGCCCTCCTCCGTGCGCAGATAGGGCGGAACCATGCTGAAGGTGTCGCGTAGGAGCGCCGCGTCACGCACCAGGGCGCAGCCGCACTCCACCGGCACCGACAACCACTTGTGCGGGTCGAGCGCCAGCGAATCCGCCCGCTCCAGGCCGGCATACTGTGATGCAACCCGAGGATCGAGCACGCCAACCGCTCCGTAGGCGCCATCGACATGAAACCAGAGGCGCTCCTGTGCGCAGAGGTCGGCGATCTCCGTGAGCGGGTCAATCGCCCCGGTACTGACCGTCCCGGCGCTACCGATGATGCAGAACGGGCGCAGGCCCGCTTCCCGATCCGCCGTGATTGCCTGTTGCAGTGCTGGCATATCCATGCGGAAATCCGGCCCAGCCGGGATGACCCGCACGCTCGCTGCCCCGAGACCCAGCAGTTCCGCAGCCTTGTACAGAGTGGTGTGCGCCTCGCTGGACATGTACAAGGCCAGGCGCTCACCCCAGCCGTACAGACCACGCTCGCGCACTGGCCATCCGTCCTCAGCAGCCGCCCGTTGTCGCGCGGCTGCCAGCCCCGTCAGCGAGGCCATGGAGCCGCCGCTGACCAGCAGTCCCACGCTCCCCTCGACCGGGAAGTTGACCAACTCCATCAGCCAGCGCACCACGCAGCGCTCCAGGTAGCTGGCGGCATGGTCTCCCCCGGCACAACTCGGCCCCATGGCCGCGGCCAGCAGCTCGGCCAGGACGCCCATCGGGGCAGGCGGAGAATTCACCCAGCCGAAAAAGCGCGGGTGGCCGTTGCCCATCGGGTACGGCAGCACGTCGGCTGCAAACCGCCCCAGAATCTCCTCGGGCGCGGTACCCGCTGCCGGAAGTGGCTGCTCCAGAAGACTTACGCGAGCGGCGGTTGACAACGGCTGGAACACCGGGGCCTCGCGCATTCCGGCGAGGTGCGCGGTGGCCAGGTCAACCGCCTGGTACCCGAGGGTACGGAACGTCTCGGGATCGAGCATCAGGGCTGGCGCATCATCCATGTCCGGTCTCCTGAGGTGAACGAAGATGTTGGGCTACATGCGGTGGCGGCACTTCGAGGGCGAGGTAGTAGACACAGTCGTCGGGGCCAGGATTGGCGAACGCATGCCAGCAGTCCCCGTGGTACGTGATGCTATCGCCGGTCTCCAGATGGTAGGGCGTCCCCGCCACGGTCAACCGCAGCCGTCCCAGCTCGACCGCCACGTATTCGCGGGAGCCGGCAGGGTGTGGCGGGAACTCCCCGGCGTTGACGCCGGGCGGGATCGTGGTGCGCATGAACTCGAAGGAGATGTCCGGCTGTGCTGGGGCCAGGTTCCGCCGCTCCCACCCACTGGGGTCGCGCGCGACATCTTGCGTTGCCCGCCGCAACACTACGACCGGCGCAGCTTGCTCCTCCCCCAGGAGGCGCGTGATGTTGCTGCCCAGCCCAATGGCGATGCGATGCACCACCAGCACGCTCGGGGTCTTTTCCCCGCGCTCGACAGCGGAGAGCATGCTCCGGCTCACGCCGCAGCGCTGCGCGGCCTCATCGAGCGAGAGCCCCTGCATGCTCCGCAGCGCGCGGATGCGTGCCCCCAGTTTCGCGAGGTCGAGGCCGGAATGCTCGTCGTCTCCGGCACCAGAGGCCCCAACTTCCTCAATAGTGGATGATCTCTCCCTCATAGGAGTTGATTCTACTGTGGCGGTATCCTGTTGTACATCGGGACAACAATCCGGCTCCGGTGTCGTGTTACCCTCTCTGTTATGGGAACGTTCACGACACCGGGTCCCCTGGACCTCGTAACTTTTGATCTGTACGACACCTTCATCGAGTTGAAGCCGCCCCGCTGGGAGCGGCTCGCCACGGCGGCTGCCCAGATTGGGATTGACGCTGATGTCGATAATCTGCGTGAAGCAGACATCATCGCCGAGGATCACTTCACGATCGAGAACGGCGCCGTCCCGATCCGGGACCGGACGAAGCCAGAGCAGGAAGCCTTCCGCCTGGAACTCATGCGCATCTGGCTGGAGGCCGCGGGTCTACCGCATGACCCGGAGACGGTGAAGGATCTGCGCCGTCTCTATGTCTCTGAGTTCGACGAGCGCCCGTACCATGAGTACTACCGCCTCT
>JALYWD010000443.1 GCA_030852885.1 Chloroflexota bacterium
GACGCACGCTCTCTTCCTGGAACCCGGACCGCTCGTAGAAGCGCCGCCCTCGCGTGCTCGCCGCGCCGGTATCGAGCACCAGCAACGTAAGTTCCTGCTCCCGCGCCCACGCTTCAACGGCGGCGAGCAGCGCCTGACCCGTCCCCTGCCCCTCTGCGTCGGCAGCAACCGCCAGTTCGCCGATGTACGCCTGCATCTCGCCAGTAAACGCCACTTCGCGCGCGACTGACGCGAATCCCATGACCTCGCCAGCCCGCGCGGCCACGAACACGGCTCCGTCCGGCCCGATCTTCGAGATGGAGGTTGCGACCCACGTCCGGGCAGCGGCCTGCATCCCGGCTTCACTTCGCCAAGGCGCGATACCGACGGTCAGCCGCTCAACAAGATGGAGCAGGGCTTCCAGATCTCCCTCGCGATACTGCCGGATCACGAAACCTGGTCGAGCCATGCGAGATCCTTCCGGTGGTGCTACTGCTGCAACAGAGCAATGGAAAACTCAGCCCAACAGTGTGGAGTGGTTACCCTGCGTCGTGCTGCAAGACGCTATCCAGATGGATTCGCTTTCCGGCTCCGGTGCGCCCGGCCAAGCCAGCGCTCCAGTTCCCGCTCGAACTGCTCCAGGTCTCCCTCTGTAGCCAGGCGGATCAGATCAAGCGGGAACTTCGGGGTGCGGTCGGCGTCGAGAAGTCCGTTGGCTTCCTGGTACGTGTCGGCAAACTGGGTGTAGCAGAAGCCCGCCAGGATGCCGCTTTCACGCACCACCCGCAGCAACCGGCCGTAGGCCGTCGCCAGGTCCCCGGCGGTTTCGGCGCGGTCGTATCCCCATGAGGCCTCGCGCGTGTTCGGTGAGGTGAACGCGATGCCACCGAATTCGGAGAGGATTAGCGGCTGCCCGGCGTAGGCGTCCCCCGCGAGGCTGATGAGGCGGCCATGTGGCTGCGCATGCCGGAACAGGTGGGGCACATCGTCGGCTTCCTGGTACCGCTCGCGCAGCTTTTCCGGGTCCTTGTCGTAGTCATGGATGCCGATCATGTCGGTAGCCACACTCTCCCAGCCATCGTTGCCGATCACCGGGCGGGTGGGGTCCAGCGTGCGCGTCAGGTGGTAAAGCGCCTGTACCCAGTCGCGCTGGGCGGTGATCGTTGGCAGGTCCGGCACACCCCAGCTTTCGTTGAATGGCACCCAGGTAACCACGCACGGGTGGGAGATATCGCGGCTCACCGCCTCCTGCCACTCGGCGACGACCCGTTCTACCGACCGCGTCGTAAAGCGGTAGGCGGAGGGCATCTCCGCCCAGACCAGCAGCCCCAGCCGGTCCGCCCAGTACAGGTACCGCGGGTCCTCCACTTTCTGGTGCTTGCGCACCCCGTTGAAGCCCATCGCCCTGGCCAACTCGACATCGCGGCGCAGCGCCTCGTTGTCTGGCGCAGTCAGGCCACCCTCCGGCCAGTATCCCTGGTCGAGGACCAGGCGCAGGTGGAACGGGCGGCCGTTGAGCAGGAAGCGGTCCCCCTGCACCTGCACCTCGCGCAGCGCCGTGTAGGACGCGACCGCATCAATGACCTGATTCTCCGCGTCCAGCAGGCGCACCTCGGCGGTGATCAGCGTTGGTGATGTTGGGCGCCAGAGCAGCGCGTTGCGGAAGTCATCGATGCCGGGATCTGAAAGCGCGATGCGCCGGTGCACCTCGCCAACGATGACCGCATAGACGTCATGCGCGAGCACCTCGCCGTCCATGCCTTCGCCAGCCGTCAGCCGCACCTCCAGGCGCAGATCGTCGCGGCGCACTCCGGCGACCGCTGCCTCAACCCCGATGTCCCAGCGTGCCAGCGACGCATCCCAGCGCAGCGACTCGATCCAGGTTGCTGGCAGCGTTTCGAGCCAGACCGTCTGCCAGATGCCAGTTGTGCGCGGGTACCAGATGCCATGGGGCTGGAGTTGCCAGTCCTGCTTGCCACGCGGCTTGGCGAGGTCGTGCGGGTCGTCCTCCGCGCGGACCACGAGCTGGTGCGGTCCACCCGTCGTGAGCAGGTCTGTGACGTCGAGCGCAAACGGGGTATAGCCACCTGTGTGCGAGCCGGCGTGACGGCCATCGATCCAGACCGTCGCGCAGTAGTCCACGGCTCCGAAGCGGAGCATCACGCGCTCCTCCGGACGTACCGTGCGCGTGTCGATGGTGCGGCGGTACCAGACCGCCCGGGTGAACGCTTCGTCACCGATCCCGGAAAGCGGCGCTTCCGGCGCGAACGGGACACGGATGGTGCGGTCGAAGACGACCTGCTCGGGGTCGGTCAGCACACCCTCGCGGTCGAAGGCAAACTCCCACTCGCCATCGAGCGA
>JALYWD010000455.1 GCA_030852885.1 Chloroflexota bacterium
ATCGACCTCGCGCCCGAGTTCCGCGCTGGCTGCTTCCAGCACCAGCCGGATCACGGCGTAGGAGCCGCCGAGCGCCTTGAAGCTGCCGAGCCCCAGTCGCTGACCCTCGTCCTTGATCTGGATCGCGTCTACGCCAAGCTGTGCCGCCAGCCCAGGGAGTGAAACCAGCGGCGTCGGGACGTGGTTTTCGCGGAACGTCAGGTAGCGTTCAACCTCGTTCGCTGCCGCAACGTTGAGCGTCGCGACGTCGGCGGGGAGGAGCGGCTGGCGGTATTCGGGCAAGGTATTGCGCAGGAACATGCGTGGCTCCGTGAGATCAGCAGCACGGCCATGGCGTCCCGCTGCGACAGTCCGGTGGACAGAATACGTGGTGCGGCCCTTCTCTGGCACGACGCAGCAGAGGCGGCCGGAATGGCCGCCTCTGTTGCTGTTCTCGTGCGTGGTGGGTTCGAGCCTAGTAGATCCCGAGGTAGCGGTCGCGCTCCCACTGGGTGACGTGCTTGCGGAACGCGTCCCAGTCCGCCGTCTGGGCATCGGTCAGGCGCTCGAAGACGTGGTCGCCCAGCGCCTCGCGGATCAGCGGATCGGCCTTCATCTCGGCCACCGCTTCGCCCAGGGTGGAGGGCAGGGTCGGGATGCTGCGGCGCTCGAGATCCTCATCCGTGAAGTGGTAGAGGTTCTCCTCGACCGGCTCCGGTGGAGTCAGGCCGCGCTCGATGCCATCGATGCCGGCCGCCAGCATGACGGCGAAGGCCAGGTACGGGTTGCAGGAAGGATCCGGGCAGCGCAGCTCGACGCGCGTGGCCGCGGTGTGGCCGCCGCGGATCGAGGGCACGCGGATGAGGGCGGAGCGGTTGGTGCGCGCCCAGGAGACGTAGACCGGGGCCTCGTACCCCGGCACCAGGCGGCGGTAGGAGTTCACCAGCGGCGAGAGGACGCCGGACATCCCGCGTGCGTGGGCCAGGATGCCGCCGATGAAGTTGATGGCGATCTCGGAGAGACCGTACGGCGCGTCCTCATCGACGAAGGCGTTGCCCTTCTTGTCGAGGAAGCCAAAGCTCATGTGAACGTGCATGCCGGAGCCGTTGATGCCCTCGATCGGCTTGGGCATGAAGGTGGCGTGCAGGCCGTGCTGCTGCGCCGTGGCCTTCAGGACGGTCTTGAACGTGGTGGCGCGGTCCGCCGTCGGGATGGCGAGGCCATACTCGAAGTCAATCTCGTGCTGGCCGACAGCGACTTCGTGATGGCTGGCCTCGACGGCGATCCCCATGTCCTTGAGGGCCTTCACCATGTCCTTGCGGACGGTGTAGGCAAGGTCCATGGAGAAGTCGAAGTAGCTGCCCTTGTCGTGCGGCAGCGGCTTGACGTCGTCGCCTTCCTTCTCGAAGAGGAAGAACTCCAGTTCCGGACCAGTCTTGAAGGAGTACCCCATCTCGGCCAGGCGCTCGAGTTGGCGCAGCAGCACGCCGCGCGGGTCACCCGCGAACGGGGTGCCGTCCGGGTTGTAGACCCAGTTGATGAAGCGGGCTGTGGTGTAGCCATTGCCCCGGGTCCAGGGGATGACGGCGTAGGTGGAGAGATCGGGCATGAGGAACATGTCCGATTCGGAGATACGGGTGAACCCGGCGATCGACGAACCGTCAATCCACTGCCCGTCATCGATGACGTGCTCAATGACGTCAACCGGGACAGTGACGCTCTTGACCTGGCCCATGACGTCGGTGAACTGCAGGTCAACGAACTCAACGCCATCTTCGGCCACGCGGGCCATGATCTCTTCCTTGGTCGGAGCCTCGCCAAGGATCATCCTGTGGAGCTCGGACTTGCCGATCGCCTCAGCGGTCGCCGTCATACGCTCGACCTTCCCTTCCACGCAACTATCCGGCTGCTGACGGCCGGAAACACCGGGCAGGATCTGCCTGTCCGCGAACTAGCGCAGTTTAGTCAGGGCCTGCCGGGCCTTCATCGTGCAGCTTGAACGGCTTTGTGCCGGGTGTTTGTGCGTATTGCACGAATGCGTCATCTCGCCACGGTGGCCTTTGGAGACGAAACCGGTGGGCATGTCACTTCGTCTAACTTGTGAGGGTGTTGCTGTGGCGCGAGTCACAGGGACGAGAAGGGCGGGGGTGATATGACACGCGTATCGAAGCTGGCGCTGGCGTTGGCACTGAGCTTTTCGCTGGGACTCGGGGCGCAGGCAACACTGGCGCAAACCGAATCCGCGACCGCCGAAGACGGCGCTCCGGCCTCGGAAGCACCGGCGAACACGAGCACAGCGCCGGCTGTACCTATCGGCGCGAACCTGGCCCCACCGGTGGGGATTACACCGCCAGTCATTTCACCAGCCGGCGTGGGCCAGAGCGGATCCGCCAACGTGTCCCACACGCCGGGCACGCTCACCTCTGGCAACGGGCGAAACCGGACGACGACGGAGACCGTGCCGGCTGGCAACACATCGGCGAACGCGGACGGGCCCAGCCAGGGCGCGCCACCGGCCACGGCATCTGACTCGGCGCCCCAGGTGCAGACCTGCGCGGATTTCCCGACGTGGTATGACGCCCAGCTTGCGCTGGAGTCCTCAATTGATCCCAGCCAGCAGGTCGAGCTCGATCCCGACGGGGATACCATCGCCTGCGAGGAGTACATGTACCCGGGCAGCTAGCCGGTGAATTCGCGACAATGCCCCTCGCGAGAGGGGGAGCATGGGTGAAAATCACCGCCGTTACCGGGTATCCCGTCAAGGTTGGGCACCGTAACCAGTTCGTCGTGGTCGTCGAGACGGACGCCGGCATCAGCGGCGTGGGCGAGGGAGGCATCTCCGGCCGCGAACTCGCGATGCAGGCGATGACCGCGCACTTCGCGCGCTTCCTGGTGGGCGAAGACCCGCGCCGCATCGAGCACCTGTGGCAGACGATGTACCGAGGCGCCTATTTCGAGGGTGGGAAGATCGTGGCTGCCACGATCTCGGCCATCGATATCGCACTCTGGGATATTCTCGGCAAGGCGCTGGGTGTGCCGGTCCATCAACTGCTGGGGGGAGCCTGCCGCCAGCATGTCGAGTGCTTCGCCACGCCGGGCGTGCTCAACGGACCGCACTGTGTGGAGCGGGCGCGTGAGCTGGCGGACGAGGGCTGGCGATTCATGCGCTTTGTCCCCGGCATGCCGGCGTCATCCTGGTCCGGGGAGACAGGCGAGATCTTCGAGCCGTTCCAGGCGATAGAGGCGGCGGTGCACTGGCTGGGGGAGGTCCGGCGCGCCCTTGGACCTTCGGTCGAACTCTCCATCGACTTCCACCACCGGTTGTCCGTGGCGGAGGCGGCGCTCTTTTGCCAGCGGGTCGCGCCCTTGCACCTGCACTACGTCGAAGAGCCGATCCGCGCCGAAAGCCCGGAGGCGTACCGCCAGTTGCGCGGCATGACGGGTGTGCCCTTCGCCATTGGCGAGGAGTTCTCGAGCAAGTGGGCGTTCGCGCCGTTCATCGAGCAGGGGCTGCTCAACTACGCGCGCATCGATGTCTCGAACGTGGGTGGCCTTACCGAATCAAAGAAGGTCGCGGGGTGGTGCGAGACCCACTACATCGACGTGATGCCGCATAACCCCCTGGGACCGGTCACGACCGCCGCGACCATTCACCTTGCCGTCGCGCTGCCCAACTTTGCACAACTGGAGTACCAGCACCGCATCGCCGAAGCCTATCCCGAAGACCTGTTCCCGCTGATGCCGGTCCTGGACTGCGCGGTCTACCCGCTGCCAACTTCACCCGGCCTGGGCGTGGAGTTCAATCCGGATGCCGTCGCGGATCACCCCTACGAGCCCTGGGAAGCACCCCACTGGCAGCGCCAGGATGGCAGCTACACAAACTGGTGACCGCCTGAAACGCACGAAGCGGGCTGTCATCTGAAAAGCGCGACGTTGGCTGAGGTCACGTGATTGCGCCGCTCTCCTCGGCCTGTGTTGCAGCGCACAGGAACGCTGTGCCATGGGATGTCGTGGCGTGGGCCGAACTCACGCAGGATGAACGCAGCGAACCGGGGCGACCGGAACGGGCGATTCACCCAGATGGAGACGGACCATGGACACGACACGCTTCGATCAGTTCACCTGTGCTCTGGCGTCGTCCGGCACGCGGCGGCAGGCGCTGCGGTCCTTCGCGGGTATCGCCACGGCGGCGGTGGTGGCAACCGCGCTCGGTGTTGAATCCGGCGAGGCACGGCGCAAGGGAAAGGGCAAAGGCAAAGGTA
The DNA here is from genome assembly GCA_030852885.1 of Chloroflexota bacterium. Classification (GTDB taxonomy): domain Bacteria; phylum Chloroflexota; class Chloroflexia; order Thermomicrobiales; family UBA6265; genus JACCXM01. The sequence continues at coordinate 4,242 of JALYWD010000455.1, forward strand.
AGGGCAAGGGCAAGGGCCACAGCCACGGCGGCAACGGTGGTGGCAGCCACGGCGGCGGGACACAGCCGCCAGCAGCCCGCCCACCGGACATGTGCCCGGTTTCCGCGAAGGTCAATGCCCCGATCTGTGGCAGTGAGCCAGGCGGCGGTACCTGCGATTGTCACCGCACGACGGAAGGGAATAACTTCTGCGG
>JALYWD010000500.1 GCA_030852885.1 Chloroflexota bacterium
CGCTGCTGCCGGGTGAGCGGATCACTGCGCGGTTCCAGCAGGAAATCCGCGTACCCGATGATGGATTGCAGGGGTGTCCGCAACTCGTGGCTCATCATCGCCAGGAAGAGCGTCTTGCTTTCGTTCCCGGCCTCGGCCGCCGCCAGCGCGCTGCGCAGCTCCTGTTCGAGCTGGACACGGTCCGTGACGTCATTCAGGATGCCGACGAAGTGGGTCAGTGCTCTAGATGCATCATGCACCGCCGCCAGCGACAGATTGTTCCAGAAGGGCGTCCCCTCGCGGCGGTAGCTCAGCAGCGTCTCGTTCGCGTCACGGCCCTGCGCAATCGCCTCGTCCAGGCGCCTGACCGCGTCGGGATCCGTATCTGGTCCCTGGAGAAAGCGGGAGTTGCGCCCGATCACCTCTTCACGCGCATACCCGGTGAGCCTGGTAAACGCCGGGTTGATGTCCACGATGGGATGGTCAGGCAGCGTGGGATCCGTGATAACGATGCCACTCCGTGCGGCGCCGAGCGCCCGGTCCCTGAGGCGCTCGGCTGCTTCGGCCTGCCGCAACGGAGAGAGGTCGTGCGTAATGGAGGACGCGGCAATGATCTCTCCATCCGCATCACGAATGGGAAAAACGCTCAGTGAGACCGGAATGCGCCGGCCATCCCGGGCCATGCGCACCGTCTCATAGTGACTGACGACCGCGCCATTCCAGACAGAGGCGATCTCATCGCCAATCTCGGACGCCATCTCCGGCGGGCGCAACATGGCGACCGGCTGACCAATGGCCTCTTCAGCGCTGTAGCCGTAGATCCGCTCGGCCCCCTCGTTCCAGCTCGCGATCAAGCCATCCCACGAGATGCTGAGGATGCCGTCCTGCGCGGCCTCGACAATGGCCGCGAGGTGCGCCTGCGTGCGTGCCGCTTCCATTTCGTCCGTGATATCGAGCAGCACGCCCATCCAGTTGCTGATAGCGCCACTGGCACCGCGGATGGGCACACAGATATCGCGTATCCAGCCGACGCTGCCATCTTTCCGGAAGTGCCGGTACTCCATCTGGAACGGCTCACCTGCGGCAACGCTCCGGGCATCTTCCGCCGCAACGCGAGCACGATCCGACGGGTGGACGATTTCGGTCCAGTCCCAGTCACTGCGCCACGATTGCCGCAGGAACTCTTCGGGGGAATACCCGGTGATCTGCGTCACCGCCGGGCTCACGTAGAGCCGGGTTTGCCGGGCGTCTGGCGCAAGCAGAAAGACGGCTACCGGTAACCGGTCCACCACCGCACGAAACGTTGTTGCCCCGGTGGACGATGGCTCTGGAGGGATGAGCGTGGGGTGCTCTCCTGGCGGCTGGACAATGACGGAGAGCGTGTTGGCGGCGCCACGTGCGTCACGCGTGACGAAGATCGACAGGGCGTGCTGGGTGGCGCTGCCCGGTTCCGCGATGTGCCAGATACGCTCATTCCGCACGTCATGCCCGGACAGCGCCCTGGCAATGAGTGGCGCGGCGTCCGGCGCAGACGGTGTGATGAGCGAAACCAGCGGCTGCCCGATCGCCTCGCTGGCGGCGCGCCCGTAGAGGCGCTCGGCCGCCGGGTTCCACGCAATAACATCGCCGTTGCGGTCAGCGCCGATGATGGCGTCCGCGGCGGCCTGGACGCTCGCCTCCAGGTGGGCCTGCATATCTGGAGCCGGCACAGGCCGCTGCCCGGCAAGGTTCCGGTCATTATTGACCGGACAGTCCATACGATGCTCCCCCCTCGGCTCGGCGATTGAGTGGTAGAGACTATGCATATTTCAGGCCACATCCGAACGACCAGGACGGCTCGCCTCCCGCTTCATCGCCTGCGCCAGCAAGGAGTTGGTACGCCCGGTCTCCCGGCCGCCAGCCAGGGATGGGTGTAATCCTCCTGCGTTGGTGCTGGGACAGTGCGTGCAGCGATTGCCCGGCATCATCGCACTCCCAGCGCCTGCTCGCTTGCACCGCCGACCTGCCAGAGATGCGCTCCCCCGGGACCACACCTCACGCCTGACGCATCATCGAGCGTTCGTTGAGCCCGGAGACCAGCATAGGAGGCACAGCACCACGGCACATCCGTAGAAATACGCATTCCCGCCCTCAGGGCAGAACGGAGCGGGTGGTCTCAGCCTCAATACTCACCGAGCTGGCGGCCATCCTCATACATGTCAGAGAACAGCCGCTCAGCCATGAGCGCTCCCTCATCGCCGCAGAGGATAAGGTCACAGGCTACGGAGCGCAGGACCGTGGTGTGCCCCGTGACGACCGCCCTGGTCAGCAGCGTTTGCTGCTCTTCGTGCTCGCTGTCGGTCCAGGTGATCTTCAGCGTGCCACGCCGGCCCAGGCGCTCGAAGGCGTCCTGCCACGATTGGCGGTCACTCAGGAGTTTCTTGAGGAGGCGAGCCCGGTCATGCATGAACTGCTGCCGCTCATCGTCGCTCCATTGCTCAAGTGAGGATTCGTGTTCCGGGATCATGGGGATTCGAACCTGCTTCATGAATAGCTGCGTACGCAGTCGCAATCTCCTGACCATGATAGAACAGGTGTTCCATTTGCAGCCGCAACGCCCGGGCACGGATGGGTACCCGGGAGCCGTGCAGCAAGGGGTCTGCAAGATAACCTGGTCCATAGCCCGGGCGTATCCGGCCACGACAAGGGCAGGCCATGATGGCCTGCCCTTCTTGCACCGTCTCCGTTCGAAAGCCGGATAGCGTCACACCCTAGAGCCTGTTATGAACTTCTGAGAAGGCTTATCGTTGATAGAACAATTCCATCACAGTCCTTCTCTCATTCTTGCCTAATTCCGTTATTTTCGCTTGATGGCTCCGAGCCTCCAATCGTCTCCAGGACTGCTCTGCGCTCCGAAAATCGTCTGGGATGCCTCAGAACAGGCGGAAAGGGCAGTCAAAGTGCATAACACGCTCTAGCTGCCACCGCCACAGACGAAGCTCCAGACATGAGACTCGATTTGCGGCTCGACGATGACATTGCCGTTGGCGTCCACGTGATCGCTTTCCGCGTGGCACCAGACCGTGCCTTCGGGACGTATCTCGTACGTGCCCTGGGGGAGATTGGCGAAGCGCACCCGGCCCTGCTCATCCGGGCTGCCCGTGGCGAGCGCGGTGCTGCCACCCACCGGGTAGAGTCCGAACTGCATCCCGGTGGCCGGGCTCGTGCACTGGCCAAACCAGTCGTAGGCGTCCACCGGCTGGCCGGTCGGGCAGGTCCAGGTGTCCACAATGATCGCGCCGGTCTCCACAGTCTGATCGGCGACCTGCATCAGGGAAGGGCCCGCCGCCGGGCGCCGGCCGGCCTCGGTGTCGAGCCAGTACGTGGTCGGCCTGCCGGGCACAACGTTGCCCTCGAGCTCGATTGTGAGTGTGCTGGGTTCCACGATCTGCTGCACGGCCTGTTGGGTCGTTTGGCTGCCGGCGATGGCGACGTTGTTGTCACCGCCTGAGGCATCGGCATTGGCGTTGCCGCCGCTGGCATCGATGGCGATATCGTTCGAGCCCTGCACATCGCCAATCGTGACGGAGCCGCCATCCGCGCTCGCGTTGGCTACGCCGCCATTGCCGGCGTTCGCCGTGTTGTTGCTGCTGCTGACCGGCGCCTGGCTCTGCACCGTCTCCCGTCTTTCCGGCTGCGAATCGGTGCGGAGCACCACAGCGCAGAATCGGTCGCGCGGCAGATTGATCTTCTGCACCAGCGGCGCGCCTTCCTGTCCCTGGGCCGCGCCGCTGCACACCGTGCGGTAACTGGGCGCATCAAAGTTGCAGGATAGGTCGATCCAGTAGGTGGGCGGCCGGAGAGCGGCCGTTGGGCTGCCAGCGAGAACGGCCTGGTTCAGCGAATTATCGACCACCTGCTGATTGGTCTGGTCGCAATTGCCGGCGCAGACCTGGTTGTTCGTCTGCACTACGGTCTGCGCCGAGGCAGCCGCATCTCCGCCTGGGGCGTTGACCGTGATCGGGCCGCCCGCCTGGCCCTGGCCCTGGTTTTGGCCCTTATCCTTGTCTCTATCTTTATCCTTGTCCTTCTTCTTGTTGTTGCCGTCGGCATGTGCCGCCATTTCGGTGAGCGCCAATGGACTCACCAGGGCGGCACGGGCGGTGCGCCCGAGCATGGACCGGCGGGAGAGCCCTGAGGCGAATGAGCGGGCAAGCGTGTCGAAGGTGTGCATGTCCATTGGGGGTATCTCCTGGGGCTGGGGGCCGATCTGTCGTGGGCCAGCGCCTGTTGAGCGCCATCGCGTAACGGCAGACCGCAGGAGATATGCCATGAGGATCTCGCGGGAACGTGATCGTGTAGCGCCGCGTCATGGAGCAAGGCGGGGGGAGATGAACAGTCACCACCTCCGGATGGGGCGGCCGGCGCGAGCAGGAAAGGGGTGCGGCCAGTGATTCTCCCGAAAGAGCGTGACCCACGGTTCATCACGATCCGCCGTGGTGGCACGCTGACCGATGCCGATCACCACCTCCTCGCCCTGTGGGCAGCGGCGTGCGCGGAGCATGTTCTGCCCTTCTTCGAAGCCGTTCGGCCGGAGGACCCCCGGCCGCGCCAGGCGATTGCGCTGGCCCGGGCCTGGACTCGCGGGGAGGTCACCATGACCCAGGCACGCACCGCGGCTGGTCACGCCAACGCCGCGGCCCGGGATCTCGCGGGCTCCGCGCGGCACGCGGCGTACGCGGCCGGCCAGGCAGCGGCGGTCGCCCACGTCGCCGCGCACGAGCTTGGCGCCGCTGCCTATGCGATCAAGGCCGCACGTACTGCCGCGCCGAATGATGAGGCCGAGGCC
>JALYWD010000513.1 GCA_030852885.1 Chloroflexota bacterium
GCCGCCGCGCTCGCCGTTCCAGGTGTCGTCGCCGTCTTCACCGCCGCTGACGTGCCCTACAACGCCTTCGGCCTCATCGATCACGATCAGCCGGTGCTGTGCAGCAACGTAGTGCGGTTCTCCGGCGACAAGGTGGCGCTGGTCGTTGCGGACACGGATGCCGCGGCCGAAGCAGCGGCCGCACTGGTCGCTGTGACGTACGACGATCTCCCTGCCGTGACCGATCCGGTCCAGGCGCTCCTCCCCGATGCCCCGCTTGTCCACGACAATCGCGGCACGAATCTACTGACACGCATCCCCATTCGCAAGGGAGATCCTGCCGCAGGTTTCGCAGCCGCCGATGTCGTGCTTGAGGGTAAGTTCCAGACAACCTGGCAGGAGCACGCCTTCCTGCAGCCGGAGGCCGGCGTGGCCTGGGTCGATGCCGGCGGGCGCGTCATCATCGAGACAGCCGGACAGTGGTTGCACGAAGACCGCAAGCAGATCGCGCAGATGCTCGGCCTGCCCGAGGAGCAGGTTGTCGTCCGCTACGCCGCTATCGGCGGGGCGTTTGGTGGCCGTGAGGATCTCTCGGTCCAGCACCTGCTGGCCCTGGCGGCCTGGAAGCTCCAGCGCCGCGTCGGCATTGTCTGGAGCCGCGAAGAGTCAATTTTGGCCCACCACAAGCGGCACCCGTTCCGCATCTCCTGCCGCTGGGGCGCTACCCGAGACGGTAAGCTCACGGCAGTCGAGGCAGAGTTGCTCGCCGACGGCGGGGCCTACGCCTCGACCAGCGCTGAGGTCACCAAAGTGGCCGCGCTCTTCGCGACCGGCGTCTATGAGGTACCGAACCTCTCGGTGGCCGGGCAGGTTGTCTACACGAACAACATCCCCTCCGGAGCGTTCCGGGGATTCGGCGCACCGCAGGCCCAGTTCGCCTCGGAAGTGATGATGACCCGGTTGGCGCACGCCATCGATATGGACCCGGTCGAGTTCCGCCGGCGCAACATCTACCGCGAGGGCTCCATCGAGCCGACCCAGCAGCCGCTTCCCGCCGGAGTCAGCGCCTTGCCGGTCCTGGAGCGCTGCGCGGAAGAGGCAACTGCACGCCTGGGGAAGCAGCAGCCAACGCGAAGCTGGCTCAAGCGCGGCGTGGGCATTGCCGCCGGCATCAAGAACCTCGGCTATTCCTTTGGCTTCCCGGAGCAATCTACCGCAACCGTCGAGCTCCTGGGGCGTGGCGAACCCGAGGGCGCGGTGGTGAGGGTCGGAGCGGCGGACGTCGGCCAGGGCTCGCACCTTATCCTCCGCCAGATCGCCGCTGAAGTCCTTGAGCTCCCACTGGAACAAATCCAGATGGTGACGGACGACTCCGCCGAAGCGCCGAATGCCGGCAGCGCCTCGGCCTCACGCCTCACCCTGATGGCTGGACGTGCCGTGTTCGATGCTGCGTCCGAAGCGCTGCGCCTGTACCAGACCAGCGACGACGAGCGCGTGGAGGCGACCGTTCAATTCCGCCCCAACGCCACGACCATGCTGTCCGAAGACGACGGCTCCGGCATCCCGAACTACTGCTACGGCTATGCCGCGCAGGCCGTGGAGGTGGAAGTCAATACCTTGACTGGACAGGTGCGCGTCTGCCGGGTCATCAGCGTGCACGATGTGGGGCGAGCCATCAACATGCAACAGGTGGAGGGCCAGATCGAAGGCTGCCTGGCGCAGGCCATCGGCTACGCACTGCTGGAGGACCTGAAGTCACGCGACGGCGTCATCCTGACCCCTCACCTGAGCACGTACCTGCTGCCCACGACGCTGGACATGCCGGACGAGATTATCCCGATCGTCCTGGAGTTAGCGGACACCCAGGGCCCATTCGGTGCGCGTGGCGTGGCGGAAATGCCGCTCGTCCCCTTCCTGCCTGCCGTCGCCGCTGCCATTCATGACGCCACCGGCGTCTGGCTAAACCAGCAGCCTTTCACACCGGAGCGCGTGCTGGCGGCACTGACGGATCGGATGTGAGGCGCCTGACCGCCTGAAATACCAGCAAGCGTGGAGCGGAACCCCCGGCACTGCCTGCCAACCCGATCTTGTATCATCGGCGACACTGGTCCAAAAAGAGGTAGTCCGTGGCCGCCACGGTCAACAAGGGGTCCTGGCGTGGACGCTTTCCACTTTGATGCCTTGACGCGCATCGTGTCTGCTGCGGGCCCGCGCCGCCGCCTGCTTGGCGCGCTCGCCGCTTTGCCAATCCTGGGCGGCAAGCTCGGCCTTCACCTGGCCGAAGAGGCAAGCGCCAAGGATCGCCGTCGCCGCCGCAAGCAACGGCACAAGCGACGCCACGGCCGGGGCGGCCACAAGAGCAAGGGGTGTCAACGCAAGTCACTGGCAAAGATCTGCGCGGGCCTCTGTGGCGCGGTCACGAACAGCAAGTCCTGCGGAAAAACGGTGGACTGCGGCACGACCTGCCCCGACGCAAACACAGTCTGCTGTGGCGGGCTTTGCCAGACGCAGGCTGAACTGATCGCAGCCTGCCCCTCCGCGAACACGCCTGGCTTCCTCACCTTCACGAACGGCGACATGCGCTGCTCCTCACAGCAGATCGGGGCGTGTAGGTGCCTCGGTGGCGTCTATCGCAATTGCGCGCCAGGCACCGTTTGCAAAACCAACGGAAACACCATTTTGTGCGACTGGCCGAGCAATCCGTAGACCTTGCCTCACCCCTGCGCAACCGGCGGCATCTCGATTTCCTGGACCCGAAGGCGGCGGACCGTCAGCTCGTCGATTTCCAGCGTCTTGATTACCGCCGTCTTCACCTTCGCGCGCCCGATGCTGAGTGCGCCAATCGCCACGGCGCCGATGGCCAGCGCGCCGAGCGCTCCCGCGCCAATCGCCACCGCAACCAGCGAGCGCGCTGGCGGAGAAACAACGCCTGAGGATGCATTCCGATTCTTGCCCATCATCTCGTCCTTTCCTCGTGCGGACTAAACTCCTCCGCACTTGCCATGCTGGTACATACGGAACGCAGATCTACGACACCGTGGGAGGTGAACGTGTCCGTTTCTTCAACACGACCCAAAGCATTGACTATTTCGGTTGGGGGCACCGAGTTCACCGCCCGCCTGGAATGGGATCTGGCTCCGCAGAGCTGTGCAGCGTTTCTGGCGCAAACTCCGTTCCAGAACAAGCTGATTCACTCCCGCTGGAGCGGCGAGGCGTGCTGGATACCACTCGGCGATCTGGAGTTCGGGGTCGGGATTGAGAATGCCACGAGTTACCCGGCCCCGGGCGAAATCCTGCTCTACCCTGGCAAGTTCAGCGAGACCGAAATTCTCTTCCCATATGGTGCATGCTGCTTTGCCTCGAAGATGGGGCAACTGGCGGGAAACCACTTTCTCACGGTCATCAGTGGTAACGAGAAGCTGCGTGAAACCGGCGTGCGCACCCTGTGGGAGGGAGCGCTTGACATCTCGTTCCAGTAGCGCATGTCAAGGACACACTGCGGATTTGTGCGTGTCGGTGATAACGCGGAATCCTGTAGGTGCCATAATTCGGCCGGTTCCCAAGCGCGGCAACGGCCGCGGAACACGAGAGCTACGGAAGGTGGCAGCATGATCAAGCGCGGTCTGTTTGCAGTGCTCGCGGCACTCTTGCTTGTGAGCGGCCTGGCCGCCTCATTCGGCGGAGCGCGGGCTCAGGACGCAACGCCCACGAGCGATGCTCCGCTCAAGGTCGCGTTTGTCTACGTTGGTCCCATTGGGGACCTCGGGTGGACCCACGCGCATGACCAGGGCCGCCTGGCGCTGGAAGAAGCGTTCCCGAATGTGGAAACCGTCTACCAGGAGAGCGTGCCCGAAAACCCCGCGGATGCTGAGCGCGTGATCCGCCAGTTTGCCCAGGATGGCGCGAAGATCATCTTCACCACCTCCTTCGGCTACATGGACCCGACGATCAACGTTGCCAAGGACTTCCCGGATACGGTCTTCATCCACATCTCCGGCTACAAGACAGCGGATAACGTCGGCACCGGCTTCGGCAAGATCGAAGAGCCGCGCTACGTCTCCGGCATGCTCGCTGGCGAGATGACGAAGTCCAACCAGATCGGCTACGTCGCGGCCTTCCCGATCCCGGAAGTGATCCGCGGCATCAACGCCTTCACACTTGGCGTGCGCGAGACCAATCCGGAGGCCACCGTCAAGGTGGTCTGGACCAACACCTGGTTTGATCCCGCCAAGGAGCGCGCGGCGGCCGAGGCCCTGCTCGATGGTGGCGTGGATGTCGTGACCCAGCATCAGGACACGGCCGGCCCGCAGCAGGCAGCGCAGGATCGCGGCGTTTACAGCATCGGCTACAACGCCGACATGTCTCCGCAGGCGCCTGAGGCCGTCCTGACCTCGGTGATCTGGGACTGGTCGGTCTTCTACGAGCAGATTGTCCAGGAAGTCATGGACGGCACATGGAAGTCTGGCCAGTACTGGGGCGGTTGGGAAGACGGCATTGTGGGTCTGGCGCCGCTCGCCTCCTTCATCCCGGACGACATCAAGACGCAGATCGAAGGCGAAGAGGCCAGCTTCGCCAATGGCGATCAAACGATCTTCACGATCTTCACCGGGCCAATCAAGGATCAGGCTGGTGAAGTCAAGGTCCCAGAGGGCCAGGCCATGACCGCCGAGGAACTCCTCGGCATGAACTGGTTCGTTGAAGGCGTTGAAGGCGAGATTCCTAACTAGCCGTCGCGAACATGACGGGCGGTTCCGCAGATCGCGGG
>JALYWD010000531.1 GCA_030852885.1 Chloroflexota bacterium
CGGCGGGCCTGCAATCTGCGTAGACCGTGATAAAGCGACGCTGGCGTGGACGTGCCGCGCAGTGTCGCCGCACAAGGACGCGGTCTCATGACGTTCCCATTCCGTGACCGGCGCGATGCCGGTCGGATTCTCGCAAGCCACCTCCAGCCGTATGCAAACACCCCGAATGTGATCGTGCTTGGCTTGCCACGCGGCGGCGTGCCGGTGGCCGCCGAAGTGGCGGCCCACCTGCATGCGCCGCTGGATGCCTTCCTGGTGCGCAAGCTGGGCGTGCCAGGCCACGAGGAGCTGGCCATGGGCGCCATTGCTTCCGGCGGCGTGCGCGTGCTGAACGAGGAGATCGTGCACGGCCTGCAGATTCCTGATGCGGTCATCGACGCCACCGAGGCGGCGGAACGGCGCGAACTCGCCCGGCGTGAACGCGTCTACCGGGGCGGGAAGGGCCCGCTCGGCCTGGCTGGCAAAACGGTCATCCTGGTCGATGACGGCCTGGCCACCGGCTCTACGATGCGCGCCGCCGTGCAGGCCGCGCACCAGATGGCGCCGGCGCGCATCGTCGTGGCCGTGCCCGTGGGCGCCGCCAGCGTCTGCGCCAGCCTGCGCGACGTTGCCGATGACGTGATCTGCGTGGAATCCCCGGATCCCTTCCACGCCGTCGGCATCTGGTATGAGGATTTTCAGCCCACCTCGGATGCGGAGGTCCAGGAAGCCATGCGCACAACATCACCATCACCTGCCGTCGCTGCCATGCCAGACGTGCCAGCCGACCCGCCCAGCGCGGCCGCTGGCGCGCTCCGCGCCGCCGCGCGGCCCCTCCAGGCGGCGGCGGATCTCGACCACGTGCTTGACCTGATCGGCGATGCACAACTGGTCCTCATCGGCGAGGCCTCGCACGGCACGCACGAGTTCTACCGAACACGTGCCGCGCTGACGCGCCGCCTGATCGAGGAGCGCGGCTTCACCGCCGTCGCCGTCGAGGCAGACTGGCCAGACGCACTGCGCGTGAACCGCTACGTACGTGGCCAGGGAGCAGATGCCACGAGCGACGACGCACTTTCCGCGTTTCGACGTTTTCCCCGCTGGATGTGGCGCAACACGGTGGTCCAGGAGTTTGTGGAGTGGCTGTGCGAGTACAACCGGAACTCCACAACCCCGGCCGGCTTCTATGGCCTCGATCTCTACAGCCTGCACACCTCAATTGAGGCGGTCCTCAGCTACCTGAACAAGGTGGACCCGGAGAGCGCGACGCGGGCACGGGCCCGGTACAGTTGCTTCGATCACTTCGGGGATGATCCCCAGGTGTACGGCTACGCCACCACCTCCGGTATCGCCGAGCCGTGCGAGAACGAAGTCGTGGGGCAGTTGGTGGAACTGCAACAGGACGCAGGGCGGCTGGCCGCGAAAAGCGAGGACGGCGATGAGGCATTCTTCGCGGTCCAGAACGCGCGGCTGGTGCGCAACGCCGAGGCGTACTATCGCGCCATGTTCAGCGGGCGTGTTCCCTCCTGGAACCTGCGGGATGGACACATGGCGGAAACCCTGGAGGCGCTCAGAACCCATCTGCACAAGAAGGCGTCCAACGACGCGAAGGTGGTGGTCTGGGCGCACAACTCGCACCTGGGCGATGCCAGCGCCACGGCGATGGCGGCGGAAGGCGAGCTGAACCTGGGGCAACTGGTGCGCGAACGGCATGGCCGCGAGGCGTTCCTGCTCGGGTTCACGACCTACCAGGGCACCGTCACCGCTGCCTCGAACTGGGATGAGCCTGCGCAGCAGCGGCAGGTGCGCCCGGCGCTGGCCGGCAGTTACGAGGCGCTGCTGCATGATGCGGCCACACCGGAGATGCCGGACTTCCTGCTCAATCTGCGTGATCCTGAGGTGGCGTCGCACCTGCGGCCCGCGCGGCTGGAGCGCGCCATTGGGGTGATCTACCGCCCGGAGACGGAGCGCTTCAGCCACTTCTTCCTGGCGAGCCTGCCGGATCAGTTCGACGCCGTGATCCACCTGGACCGCACCAGCGCGCTCACGCCGCTGGACCCGGATCCCGGTTGGGAGACGGCGGAAGAGGTGCCCGAGACGTTTCCGTTCGGAGTGTGAGCCTCCGGCCCGACCGGCACGTGCGCTACCGGATCGCGATCTCCAGCCCCAACCGCTCGCTGAGTTTCATCAGCGTGTCCCGCGTCGGCAGATGCTCGCCAACCTCAAGCCTGGCCACGGCGGGCTGCGAGATGCCCAGGATCCTGGCCAACACTGCCTGCGTTAGTCCACGCTGCGCGCGGTAGGCGATCACGCTGTTCGCCACTGCCCGGGCTGGCGCCAGGAGCTCCCACCCGCTGCGGAATGCTGGATTTTGCAGCTCTTCAGTGCGGACATCCTCAAAGGTCGAGGATGCGCGCATATTCTCGCTCCTCATCTGCGTAGGCGTGTGACCTGTAACTGCCGAGACGTACCCACGGTACGTCTCGGCGCCCAAACTGGACTTCAGGAGTAGGGCTATCCCCACGTTCTCGCGCATCTGGGCGAGATCGCCGGGATTTTGCTTTGCGTACCGAGCGTAAGACAGCATTCTTCGTTCACTACACCTGCTATACTCTCCCGCTGGCCGGTGAGTTACCGGTAAATTGAGATAATGTGAGCCTTTCTGCTCCGCAATGGCCGGCCGAGCGCGCAACCTCTGCGCCGAGCTGGCGGGGCAAGCCCACAGAGAGGAGGCCTCGTTGCGCGAATACGAACGCGCGCCCCGCAAGTACGAGCTGATGACCATTCTCCACCCCGAGGTGGCGGAAGAGGCATTGCCGGGAGAGCTTGACCGCGTCTCCGGGTACATCAGCGCCGTTGGTGGGGAGCTGATTGAAACGCTCCAGGATTCACCCTGGGGCCGCCGTCGCCTGGCGTACCCGATCCGCTCCGGCGGGCGGGACGTGCGTGACGGGTACTACACCGTCTGGCATTTTGAAGTGGCCCCGACCCAGATCACCGAGCTGGAGCGTGAGCTGAAGCTCAACGAGCAGGTGATTCGCTACATCGTGCTCAGTTGGGAGCCGAAGCCGCTTGGGCCCAAGGAAATCGAGGCGGCCGAAATTGCCGCTGAGGATGCCGCCGCTGCTGAATACGTGGCCGCGCAGGCAGCCGCCGCAGCTGCGGAGGCCGCGCCTGCTGCTGAGGCAGCACCCGTTGCTGAGGCCGCGCCCGTTGCTGAGGCTGCGCCCGTTGCTGAGGCAGTGCCTGCCGCCGAGGCCACTGGCGAAGCTGAGGCAGTGCCTGCCGCCGAGGCTGAAGGCGCATCCGGGGTTGCCATCGAGCGGGCAGCAGAGGTTGCCGAGCCAGCCACCGCGGACACTGCCGAGACTGGCGCCGCGATGGACCTGGTGACCCCGGCTGCAGCCGAGGCCGCAACCGAGAGCGACGAGAAGCCAGTTCCGGCTGGCGCGGTGCGCCCGGATGCGGATGGCGTCTGCCCGGCGGACAACCCGATCAAGGGCAACCTGTCATCCATGTACTATCACGCTCCGGGCACGCGGTTCTATGACCGCACCGCTCCGGAATACTGCTTCGACACGGTCGAATCAGCGGAAGCAGCCGGATTTGGCCCGACCAAGGCAGAGGCGGAGGCAGCCGCTGCCGCCGAGTAGTTCCTGGGTCAGGTCGGCGCGAAGGAGTCCAGCATGGCCGGTATTGCCCTCGTCACGCTTGTCGGAAATCTCGGGCGTGATCCCGAGACCCGGTACACGCCTAACGGCAAGATGAACGTCGTGTTCACGATGGCGGTGGGCCGCCGGTTCACCGACTCCTCCGGGCAGCAACAGGACCGCACAACGTGGTTCCGGGTCACTGCCTGGGGC
>JALYWD010000533.1 GCA_030852885.1 Chloroflexota bacterium
CTCGGTTGTGTGGCGTTCTGCGCCCACGGCGTCAACGGATGCCGCGTCGCCGCGAGGGGATGACTGGAGAGGTCTGCGGATGGATAGCGAGACGTTTGACCGACTTTCACAACGGTTCAGTAGCGTCTGGACCCGATACAGGCTGCTCAGCCTGCGCTGAATCCGGAGCCTGCCTGGCCTGCGATGTCTGCGCCAGCGGCTGTGATTTCACCGAGATCCAGGCGGCTATCGACGCCCGGCCGGACCAGGAGGTCTTCGCCATCTGCCGGGGGACGTATACAGGCAACCTCACGCTGACGCGCGACGTCGAGTTGGTCGGCGCCCGGGACGGCTTCACCATGCTGACCATCGTGCGCGGGGATGGCGTCGCCTCCTCATCGGTGATCACCATCCCCGATAAGGGGCAGGACGTGACGCTGCGCCAGATGCAGGTTACCGGCGCCGCGATGCCTGCCGGCCCCTCCGGCCGTGGCATCCTGCACGAGGGGCGGGCGTTGACGCTGGTCGATGTAGTGCTCACCGGCAATCGCGGGGATGCGAGAGGCATCGGCCTCAGTGCCCCCGGTGGTTCTCTCAATCGCTCGGTGGACATGACCCGCTGTAGGATCGAGAACAATAGCGACGCAGGCCCCAGTGTCGATGGAGGCGGGGTGTTCAACGGGGCCACCATGACCATGCGAGACTGCGAAATCTCGTTCAACCGCACAAGTGGAAAGGGCGGCGGCATCTCCAACGAGGGAACGCTGACCCTGCGCGCCACCACGGTCGGCCCGCAAAACGGCTGCGGGTTGCCGTTAAGCGGAGGGATCTACAATTCGGGAACCCTGGACCTGTTCGCTTCAAAGGTGGGACCGGAAAACCTCACTGGTGGCATCCTGAACGAGACTCCGGGCACGGTGACGTTGGACGACGGCAGCCTGGTCTGCGGCAACTTCGGTCCAGACGAGTGCACCGGGTTCACCGATCCCGGCTGCCTGGCTACCTGTCCGTCCTGAGAGGGGTTCGGGTGAGGGCCGCGCGCCGCAGCAAACAGCCATTCGCGCTAATGACGCGAAACATGCGAACTGCAGAGACGATGAGCACCACGCCAAGGATGACTTTCAGCACGCTGACAGAGATCAGCCCCACGAGCAGGCCCCCGATCAGCGCGCTGGCGCGCCCGGTAGCCGAGCGGCCCGACCAGCCAACCGCGAGGCGCAGCTCGTCCTCTCCGGGGTCATGACCGTCGATATGACGGAGGAGGCCCTGGCAGAGTTCATGCGGGTGCATGAAGCCAGTAGCCGCCTGACGCAAACGCTGGGACGGCGCGTCCTCGACGATACGGCGGAACGCGTGCGGGCGGCTGGGGTGCGCGATGTCCAGGAGCGGCTCGTGTTCGGGGATCTGGTGGCCAGCCTCGCGCATTATGAGACCAGTGTCCGGCTGATCGTCATGGGTAAACGCGGGCACATCTGAAGGTCGTGTAGCCTCCCACCTGGGGAGTAACCTGGCGCGGATGGTGCGCCAGCCACCACCCGATCCTCATCGTGCCGGTCGATCCACGGCCGCCCCAGCGCTTCGTTGTCGCCTATGATGCCGGGCCGAGCTCGGCCAGGATCATTGCGACCCTGGTGCAGGAGCCGCTGCTGCGCGGGGCAGCGTGCATCCTGCTGACCGTCGGAACGGGGGGCATGCGGCAACGGGAGTTGCTGGCGGCGGCGATGCGCCTGCACGCAGCGGGCTACCGTGTAGCGGAGCTGCTGGAGCCTGGTCATGTCGATGAGGTCATCCTGGCGACGGTGCGGGCCACCGATGCGGATCTGCTGGTGATGGGCGCCCATGGCCATCCGCGGATCCGCGAGCTGATCATCGGCGCCACCACGACCACCTTGCTACGGGCCAGTGTTGTGCCGGTCCTGGTTATCCGCTAGCGTGGTCGCTGCGAGCGACCCCGGAGGAGATAGCATGTCCAGTGATCCCTATCCCAGTGCAGGAGACACCCACGAGCTTGCCGCGGCGCACGAGATTCTGACTACACATGGTGTGCTGGTGGGAGCGTCCGGGTACGACCTGACCACCCTGGCGGCCGCGGTGTACGCCGCTGGCTGGTCATACCGGATCGATCGAGCCATGGGCATGCCTGGCTTTGAGGCTGAGGTGCGGCTGCGGGACGGCGTGACGAGCCATCGGGCGATGGGGTGGGAGCCGGAAGTGGCGCTGGCATTTGCGCTGAGCACGGCGCTTGCCGCACACCTGGCCCTGCCCCCAACGCTCGGCCACGTCTGAGCATGATCGCCGTGCAGACACAGGCATTGGGTGTATGGCGTTGCGCCGCCACCCGAAGCCATGGGAGAACTGTTGGGCCCGAGACAGGACGTTCCTGGAATCGCAGACCTGAGGAGTGACGAAATGCCGGGCGCAGCAGGCGCGGAGCGCGCGGAGAGCGGGGTCTCTGGGCCCGAAGCGTTACGTCCCTTGCGCAGCCTGGTGGATCCGGATAGCCGGGCGCGCACCCACCTCGCGAACGAACGAACCTTCCTGGCGTGGCTCCGGACCGGGCTGGGGATGATTGTGCTGGGCCTGGCCGCGGGGCAGTTCATCAATGTTGATCGTGACCTTATCCCCGGGGTCCGGGCCGTCTCCAATTTTGCTACAGCCCTTATCGTTGCCGGGACGCTTATCGTGCTGACGGGCAGCGCCCGCTACTTTCGGGGGCGAGACCAGATCGACGCGGCCCAGTACCAACCCGCGGGTTGGGGTATTGGCGCGGCTTCCGGCCTCGTTGTTGTCGTTGCCGTCCTCTCCCTGGTCATGGTCTACCTGCTCGGTCGTTGAGATCGCGGCGGCCATATGGAAGGCCATCGCCTCGCACGCCCCGGACCGGCGGCCACACGTCGGGTGCTTTACGCCTGAGACTTCCTGTAGAGAGGTAGACGATGGTGGGTCGTGCTCTTGAAGCTTCCCTCACCTGAAAGTCTCTGCCTGCCGTACCACCGTGTTGCCGAGGGTATGCATCGCTCCTCGGTGACACCCTATACTTGCCACCACTGAGGCGCGTTTGCGCCCGGGGGTGCTGCATACCCCGTATCCGTGCAGCTCGGTGGGGACTGCTTGTTGGCAGTCCCTTTTTGTGTTGTGAGCGATATTTGCGCCAGGTGCGCCGGCTCATCTCCACGGGAGCGACGAACGATATGGCGCACGATGCTGGACAGGGTCCCGACGCATCATCGGACAATGGCTTTTCCCTGCGCACGTTCCTGCACCACGAGGCGTTTGGCGGCGTCCTGCTGCTGGCCTGCGCGGTGGTGGCGCTTCTCTGGGCCAATTCCCCCTGGCATCAAGCCTATGACGCCCTGTGGGAGACGGAACTGGGCCTGGACCTGGGGTCATGGCACTTCAATGAGTCGCTCCGCCACTGGATCAATGATGGTCTCATGGCCTTCTTCTTCCTCGTAGTCGGGCTGGAGATCAAGCGTGAGGTGCTGGTGGGGGAACTCGCTTCGCGCCGCCGGGCCACCTTGCCAGCAATTGCCGCGCTTTGTGGGGCCATCATCCCCGCCGGTATCTACTTTGCGTTCAATGCCGGCACGGATGGCGCTGCTGGCTGGGGCATTCCGATGGCCACGGACATCGCGTTTTCGCTGGGCGTGCTGGCGCTCCTAGGATCACGTATTCCGCTGGGGCTGAAGGTCTTCCTCACGGCCCTTGCCATCGTGGATGATCTGCTGGCGGTGCTGGTCATTGCCCTCTTCTACGCGGGAGCGCTCAATCCCCTGGCGTTGCTGGCTGCTGCGGCGGTCCTGGTCCTGCTGGTCCTGGCCAACCGCTACGGCGCCCGGCAACCACTGGTCTACGCGGTGCTCGGCCTCGCGCTGTGGGCCGCCATCTTCGCCTCGGGCCTGCACGCCACCCTGGCCGGGGTGCTTCTGGCGCTCACGATTCCCGCTCGTACGCGGATCGACACGGATGCCTTTGTGGCGAAGGGGCAGGCCCTGATGCAGCAGTTCGCCCGTGCCGGAGAACCGGGCGACAGTGTGCTGACCAATGGGGAGCGCCAGGACACACTGGCGGAACTGGAAGATGTGGTAGAAGCTGTGGGCGCGCCACTGCAGCGCCTCGAGCACACGCTGCACCCGTGGGTGGTCTTCGCCATCGTGCCGCTCTTCGCCCTGGCGAACGCGGGTGTCCGCGTTGAGGGACATCTCGCGACGGTCATTGATCACCCGGTCACGCTCGGTGTGCTCGTGGGGCTGGTCCTGGGCAAGCAGATCGGGGTGCTGCTCGGGGCGTGGCTGGCCACGCGGCTGGGTTTGAGTGACCTGCCCGATGGCGTGAGTTGGCCGCAGATCTATGGGGCGGGCTGGCTGGCCGGCATCGGCTTCACGATGTCTCTGTTCGTGGCGGACCTGGCCTTTGCGGGACCGGGTGAGGCGCTTACCCTCGCCGCGGCCAAGGTCGGGGTTCTCGCCGCTTCTGTGGTCGCCGGAGTCGGCGGTTGGCTTGTGTTGCGGCGCGCAACGCGGGCGCCGGTGGCGGCATGAACAATATCCCGCCGGCCGTCGGCGTGTTCCTGGCGTTTGTGCTGGATTGCCTGGACTTGCGGGTGGTCTACCGTATTCACCCGTAGACGCGGGCCGCTCCTGCGTGGTGGGGCAGTCGCTGCATGACGTGGAATCGCTGGGGCGCGGCGTCGTGAGGGGCAAGTGATGCTGTCGTCGCACGATGTACCCCACCTCGGGCCGCTGCGCCTGCCAGAGCAAGCGCCCGAGCACGCCTTACTGCGGCGCCTTGGGCTCGCGGCGTCCCTTATCGTCGCCGTCACCGTGCTGCAATGGCTGGGCCGGGGCGGGCTGCGCGATAACGTCCACCCCGGCCAGGCTGTGGGCTTCGTGGACGTCCTCTATTTCACCATCGTGTCACTGACGACCGTCGGATACGGTGACATAACGCCAGTCACTGACCAAGCCAGGCTGGTCAACGCCCTGGTGATGACGCCGGTCCGGGTGTTTCTCTGGGTGCTCTTTCTCGGCACCGCCTACGAATTGACCATGCTCCGGCTGCGCTTCCGGGAGGATCGCCAGATGAAGGAACTTCACGACCGCCTGCGCGACCACGTCATCGTGTGTGGGTATGGCGTGAAGGGGCGAGCCATTGTCGATGAGTTGCTTGCTCACGGCCAGCCGCGAGAGCAGATCGTGGCCATCGACGAGAGCGAGGAGGCCGTGGCGATGGCGACAAAGGATGGGCTGGTCGCACTGCGGGGGGATGCCTCGCGCGAGGCGATCCTGCGCGCCGCCAATATCGAGGATGCCCACGCTGTGCTGGTGGCCCCGAACCGGGATGATGCCTCCGTGCTGATCTGCCTGACCGTGCGCAGCCTGACGCCGCATGTGCATCTGGTGGCATCTGCCCGGGAGGAGGAGAACATCAAGCTGCTCTACGGGGCCGGTGCGGACCTGGTGGTCTCGCCTTCTGTCTCGGGTGGACGCCTGATGGGCGCGGCCGTAAGGCAGCAGGCGGTACCGCAGTTCCTGGAGGACCTGCTGAGGTTTGGCCAGGGCCTGGCCCTATCGGAGCGGATCGTGCGGCCGGACGAAGCCGGGATGACGGCTGCCAGACTGCCGGGCCTGGGTGATGCGCTCATCCTGGGCGCGGCGCGCGGCAGGGAGCGCTTCGCGTTCCACCAGCTCTCGGGCTTGCGGCTCCAGCCTGGAGACGTGGTCGTGTACCTGCCCGCAGGGACGGGCACGGCTGCTCAACCAGAGCTATCCGACGAGAGAGACATGCCATCGTCAAGGTAGTCAATGCTGGTGGCGTCGTTGCCTGACCCCACTATTCTCTCTGGCCTGTTCGGTACAGGTTTTCGCCGCCCAGGCGGCCGCCCTGGCCACACGCGCCCGATCCTCTGGCAGGGTCAGGCGCCCCAGGGCTGTCGCCTTGATCCGGCTCGCCTGCATGGTGATCGTGGCGCAGTGTTCGGCGGGAACTAGCGCAGCCACACGGCCAAGGACGCCGAGCATGTGGACGGCCACGTGGGGATCGCCCGCACCGTAGTGCCGGATCGGATCGAGGGCCTGGCCGACCAGGTCCGCGAACGGTGGTCCCTGCAGCACGACGCGCACACTGCCATCTTCGCTACTGCGCACCTCGTCCGGCTTGCCGCGGTTGGCGAGGTGCACAAACAGCTCGCCAAGACGGTCAATGCAGATCTCGGCGGTGGTCGGATCATTGATGCCCGGCGAGAGCGCCTTGATGGCGATGTCACTGAGCTGCTGGAAGCCGAAGGCAACGTCGGCCTGCGACGTGCGTTCTGGACCAAGCACGAGGGCGGCGCGGATCGCCGCGGTCACGTTGTCGTCACGGACGTTCCGCGGCCAGATAGCCGCCACGGATTCGCCGGGCAGGATGAAGTCGCCGACGCACGGTTCGATGCGGATGATCAGGGCATGGCGCTCGGCGAGGTCGAAGAGCGAGTCCGCGTTGATGACCTGCAGGTAGCCGCTCGCTTCCGAGCGCACCTGTGCGGCCGGGCGGGTCTCCAGCCACGCTGGCGGTGAGGAGCGCGCCCCCTCGCCGAGTTCCTCCGGGAAGAGATGGTTGATGAGGTCCCGGGTCGCGCTGGCTGCGCGGTCGATGACGACCGAGGCGCGCATTGCATTGGCCGCGTGGTGCACGAAGAAGATGAGGAGCGCCACGCTGAGCAGGGCCAGGATGATCGCCACGGTCACGGAGAGGGATGGTACGAACCCGCCGGTATCCTCCAGCGGCGAGCGGACTGCGCGCAGCACGAGCAACGCGTAGGTAAAGGTGCCGATGAAGAACCCGAGCACGGTCTGGTTGCCGCGATCCGCCATGAACGCGCGCAGAACACGCGGACTCAACTGGCTGGAGGCCAGTTGCAGGGCCACCACGGTAATCGAGAAGACGAGCGCGGTGACAGTGACCATGGTGCTGGCAATGGCTTCAAGCACCCCACGGGCCCCCTCGGAGCCGCCGCCAAAAAGCCAGCCCACCTGCGCCCGCTGCTCGAGCAGGAGAGTTTGATCGATCCAGACCGTGAGGAGGGCCAGCACGATCGCCGCGAGAGTCAGGAGAGCCGGCACGAACCACAGGCTGTTCTTGATGTCGTACCACCATGAGTGGAGCCGTGCGGCCAAGAGTTCCTTCTCCTTGCGTGACGCTACGAAATCGCGCGGTTGGCCCGCCTCATGCTCCCGTGCCAACCGTATGTACCAGGGAGGAGCTTGATCTGGACGAGCGTATCTTCTTTTCCGGTTGGTCCGGCATCGTCCGTATCCTCGTCGTCGGGGTGTTGGCCTACGTGGCGTTGGTGCTGGCGCTCCGCACCTCTGGTAGCCGCACCCTGGCCAAGATGCATGCCTACGATCTGGTGGTGACGGTCGCGCTCGGCTCCACGCTGGCCACTGTGATCCTGTCGAAGAATGTGGCCCTGGCGGAAGGGCTGACGGCCTTCGTGCTCCTGATCGGCCTGCAGTTCCTCATCACCTGGTTGACGATTCGTTCGCCGATGGTCGGCAACCTGGTGACGGCCGAGCCCGTGCTCCTCTTCTACCAGGGCAGCTTCCTGCGGGACCAGATGCGGCGGTCTCGGGTCGTGGAAGACGAGGTGCGGTCCGTCACGCGTGAACAGGGTCTGGCGTCGCTCGACGACGTGGAGGCGGTGGTCCTGGAGAGTGATGGCACGTTCTCAGTGGTGCAGCGGTCTGGCGGAACGTCTAGCGCGCTTGGCGACCTCCCCCGGCTGGCCCAGCGGACTGTAACAGATGCCGGCCCTCGATAAGGGACGCGGAGTCGAGTTTGAGCGTCTGGATGGGGTAGGGGAGGCTGAAGCCCCCTGGCGAGTGCGTCGTACCGCCGTGCTGCCCGCCGTACGAGGTTGCGGAGCACGCGAGCGACGAGTATGGCCACCCCGCAGATGACGACGGCAACCAGGATGAGTGGGGGTTGCGCGACGGGCCCTCTCACCAGCTCGCGCGCGTTGCTGGCAAGCAACTCAAATGAGTCGTGCATGCGGCAATGAGACGCAGGAAGGCGGCCAGGCCGTGGCACGTTGCCGCGGCGAGCCTGTGGCCTGCATGGGGCCAGCCGGAGTATCAGGGCCCTGGCGCCTCTGCCCCGCTGCTGGCCCCCGCATCCTCCGACAGGTTGATGCGGGGCAGCAGCCGGTCAAGCCAGCCCGGCAGCCACCAGTTGCGGTCACCGAGCAGTTGCATCGCGGCGGGCACCAGGACGATGCGGATCAGCGTGGCGTCGATGAACACGGCGGCCGCCAGCGAAAACCCCAGCTCCTTCACTTCCATGAGCTGCGCCAGGGTGAACGCGGTGAAGACCGCCACCATGATGGCCGCCGCGGCCGTAATCACCGACGCCGTCCGCTGCACGCCCTTCACCACGGCTTCCTGGTTATTGCCGGACTTGTCCCACTCTTCCTTGATGCGGCCCAGCAGGAACACCTCGTAGTCCATCGAGATGCCGAAGAGTACGGCGAAGGTGAGCAGGGGCAGATAGACCTGGATGCTCCCCGTGGGCGTGAACTTGAGCAGCCGCGCGCCCGCGCCGTCCTGGAAGACGACCACGAGCAACCCGTAGGCCGCCGTGATGCCGAGCACGTTCATGAGGATGGCCTTCAGCGGCAGCACGATGCTGCGGAACACCATCATCAGCAGCAGCATGGACACCACGACAATGGTCCCGGCCACCACCGGCAGCTTGTGGCGTGATTCCGCGCTGATATCGACGATCTGCGCGCTCAGCCCACCGACGTGCATCTCGGCGGGGAGCCCCGCCAGCGCTTCGGGGCCCATGCGATTACGCACCCGGCCGACCAGTTCCAGGGGGCCCGGGGAATCGGGGGACCAGCGCGGCACGGCGCGGATCACCGCGACATCCATGCCCGTGGTGAAATTGACGACATCGCCCGCGGCCGCGACCACCTGCGGGTAGTTCGCGGCCAGGGTGAGCGCATCCACCGAATGCCCGCCGGTGTACTGGTCCAGCAGGGTCGTCACAGAGATGACGTCTACCACCGCCCAGTCGCTCGTCAGCGACCGGGAGAGCTGCGCGATGGCATCGAGATCACGTTGATCGAGCGCGCCGTCGCGGCTGACATACACGACCTGGAGCGGAGAAATGAGGCCCTCGTTGAACTCCTGCTCCAGGATCTTGCGCCCGGCCCCCGCCGAGCCCTCGTTGCCCTCCGGCGTGCTCGTGTCCAGCGACAGGTTCAGCCTCAGGATAGGGGAGGAGAGGATCAGCAGGATCGCCACGGCGAGGGTGGCCCAGAAGCCGGGGTGCCGCATGATGGCCCGGGCCCACCTGCCCCAGAACTCCCACCCGCCGATGCCGGTGGCATTCGCCGGCCGTCCCGGCAGCCGCAAGGAATTCACCCGTGGCCCGAGCCAGGCCAGGAGCGCCGGCAGGAACGTCATCGCCCCGAACAGCATCACGGCCACCGCCGTCATGGCGCCGAGCGCAAGCTCGTGGAAGATGCGCGCGTTGACGAGGAGCAGCCCGGAGAGCGAGACAAGCACAATCATGCCCGAGAAGAAGACGTTCTTCCCGGTGCTGGTCATGGTCACCACAACCGCGTCTTCCGGGGTGCGCCCGCTGGCCAGTTCCTCGCGGAACCGGTTCACGATGAAGAGGGCGTAATCGATGCCAACGCCGAGGCCAATCATGGTCGCGATGTTGGGGACGAAGAGATTGAACTCCGTGACCATGGAGGCCGCGCCCAGGATGCCGAAGGTCATGGCCATCCCGGTCATGGCCAGCAGGATGGGCAGCCCGGCCGCGATCACCGTGCCGGAGGTAATCAGCAAGACGAGCGCGGCAATGGGCAGGCCGAGTTGCTCTGCCCGTGAGAGGTCTGCCTGCTCCTGCGCCACAAGCTCGGCGATCAGGGGGGAGCTGCCGGTCACGTACACGGTGACGTACGGGGTGGAGGCGGCCGTGGCCCGCGCGGTGAGGCGCGGGACGAGGGCCTGGCGCTCGGCGTTCGTGCCGGTGATCGCCACAATCGCGGTCGCCATCTGGCGATCTTTGGCGATCAGGGTATCTGCCCCGGGATCGTAGGGCGAGGTGATGCTGACGACGCCCGGTAGCGGGCGTAAGCGTTCCAGCGCGTCAGTAACCACGGCGCGAAACTCGGGGTCATCCGTGGTCAGCGAGGCTGAGGTAAAGACCACGAGGTCCTGCTCGGCAAAGGGCTCGCCAAACCGCTCCGTGATGATCTTCTGCGCGCGCGCCGAATCCGAGCCCCGCACCTGGAGTGGGGGGCCGGTCAGCGCCGTGGTGAAGCGTGGCACCAGCACCAGGCTGACGCCGACGACGGCGAGGAGCCAGGCAACCACCACCAGTGGGGCGAAGCGCGCGACAATGCGGCCGAGGTGCGTGAACACTCACCCTCCTCGGTGAGCACGCGGAGGAACTCCGG
>JALYWD010000552.1 GCA_030852885.1 Chloroflexota bacterium
CCGGGTCTTGCGTCACCCAGATGATGGCAGCGGGGAGACCAGCCGCTTGCCCACGCACCAGCGGGTCGTCCGCGTTCAGCACCGTCCAGCCGGAGGAGCGCGTGGTGTGCAGGACGACGGACTTCACCGCCGCCAGGCCCTCGACCGTGTGGATGCCGTGCAGGCCAAGATGATCCCCTGTGACGTTGGTCATCACACTGACATCGTTGCTCTCGCAGGCCATGCCGCGCAAGAGCAACCCACCGCGTGCGGTCTCCAGGACCGCGATGTCCAGCGCAGGTTCCTCCAGCACGCGCCACGCGCCGGCTGGGCCGGTGTAGTCCCCCTCCAGGACGCACTCGCCCTCGATGAAGACCCCGACGGTAGAGGTCCAGCCCACCTTGCGCCCTGTGCCGCGCAGGATGTGCGCCAGGAGGCGGGTGGTGGTGGTCTTGCCATTCGTGCCGGTGATGGCGATGACGGGGATAGCGCGGTCGGCGTCGCGCACCATCCCGGACTGATCATCGGCCGCCGTGGTCTGCAGCAGCTCACGCAGGTGCGCCACCGTCTCGGCCAGGTCGAAGGCTTCGCCGGTGACTGCAGCCGCGAGGGACCGGGCCAGCGCCATGGCGAAGCGGCGGTGCTCCCAGCCGAATGCCAGCGACCACTGCCCTTCGGTATTCATCGGCGCCCAGCGCATCTCGGGAAACTCGATCCCGGCGCGCTGGTGCAGTCCGACGCAGGCGGCCAGCAGAATCTCTCCCAGCGCCTCCTCCCCCGTCACGTCATCATCGCCGGTGGGAACCAGGGGTTCCAGGCGAGCAGAGAGATTGGCCAGCGCGGCAGCCTGCAGATCACCGGGCGAGATGGCGAACTCAACCTTGATGGCGGGCTGCAGCAGAAAGATGTTGGGACCATCCAGGTCCCGGATCTCCACCAGGCGCACGGCGGGGCCTCTCTTGCGTCCGCTACGAGATCATCGAGAGTGCGAGAACCTGGACGGCGTTGTAGAGCGCATGCGCGATCATCGCCGCCGTGGTGTTGACGTGCTTGCGCAGGAGCGCCAGGATCATGCTGACCCCGAACAGCCCGAGCAGTGCGACGTTGAACCCGTACTGTGGGCCGTGGAGCATGGTGAACAGGAGCGACGGCAGCACCATGCCGAAGCGGGGTTGCAATGCACCCCGGAAGACGGCCTCTTCCCCGATTCCGGCACTCGCCCCGAGAATGACCGCGCCAATGGGGTTCTGCACCTGGGCCGTCATCGTATCGACGATTTCGTTCAGGGATTCGCCCAGGTCGGGGTTGAGCTGCTGGGAGATGTACCCCGCCAGCCCGGCCACCAGGAACGCGCCGACGGTGCCAGCCAGCCCCATGCCGATGGTGCGCGCATCCGGCACGACGATGCCGAGTCGTTCCGTTGCCTGTAGCAGATCTCGCCAGTAGGGAAAGCCGACCGCGATGTAGGCGATGGCCAGGAACACGGCAGCCTGCACCACCAGTTCCGTGACGCCGACGGCCGGGATCTCCGAGATATCGGGCGGGTTGGCGGCCATCGGCGCCAGGCTGTTGGCGGTGAACCACCCCAGCGCGGCCAGCACAATGGCAAGGCCGGTCATGTCGATGGCGGAGTCGGGATCGAGCGGCATCACCTCGGCCAGGCCGGCCCGCACGGCGCGGATGAGCGGCAGGGTGAGCCCCAGGCCGACCAGGAGCAGCAGGGTGCCGAGAATCGCGTTGCCATTGACCAGCAAGGCCAGGCCCGCCACAAGCATGAGGCCACCGGGGATACCGAACAGCAGGTAGAGGCCGACGAATGCGGAGCGGTCGTTCTGCGCCCTGTTGGCCCAATAGGCCAGGCCGAGGACACCAAGCAGCAGGGTAGCTGCAGAAATCACGATCTGAACGGTATTGCCCACGCGGCTCTCATTCATTCACTGCGAGGGCGTGGAGCACGCCGGAGCTGCGCGACACGGGCCCGCGCGCGAGGCAGCGGGAGTATACGAGAGGGGGAGACGCACTGCGGCGCTTGGGGAAGTCGCCTCTGAGGAGGCTTAGGGAGTAAGGGTGTGAGGGAGTGAGGGACGAGGGCTCGACGGGTTGTCGGGACGTCGTTCTCCTTATTCCCTTATTCCCTAAGCGCGTGAGCGCGTCTCCCCCCAAGCTCCCGCAGGAGCGTCTCCCC
>JALYWD010000566.1 GCA_030852885.1 Chloroflexota bacterium
CACAGGAACTCGCGGATCGCCTTGCCGGCCTCACCGTAGAGGTGCTGGCCCATCAAGCGAGTGGCTTCCTCAGTGGTGGCGTCGAGGCGGCTCAGGATCCAGCGGTCAGCCAGGGCGAGGTCGCCGGATGGGCGGGCTGGGCCATCCTCGGCCAGCGCGATCTGCTGCTCGGCGATGGCACGCAGCGCGAAGCGAGTGGCGTTCCAGAGCTTGTTGCCGAAGTTGCGGGAATCTTCCACTTTCTGTAGATCGAGCTTCAGGTCGTTGCCCGGCGCACTCTGGGTGATGAGAGCGAAGCGCAGCGCGTCCGCGCCGTACTCCTGCGTGACGAGGGTGGGGTCGATGACGTTCCCCTTCGTCTTGCTCATCTTGGCGCCTTCGATGTCGCGCACCGTGCCGTGCAGATACACCGTGTGGAACGGGAGTTGCCCCATCACTTCCAGGCCGAAGAAGACCATGCGCGCCACCCAGAAGAAGAGGATTTCGTACCCCGTCTCCATGACCGAGCCGGGGTAGTAGCGGCGCAGATCGAGGGTGTCATCGGGCCACCCGAGCGTGGAGAAGGGCCAGAGCCCGGAGGAGAACCAGGTGTCGAGGACGTCCGGGTCCTGCTCGACCGCACCACCGCAGTGCGGGCACGCGGCCAGCGTTTCCTCGTCGGTGACGATGACCTCACCACACTCCTGGCAGTACCAGACCGGGATGCGGTGCCCCCACCAGAGCTGACGGGAGATGGTCCAGTCGTGGATGTTCTCCAGCCAGTTCAGGTAGACGCTCTTGAAGTGGTCCGGCACGAAGGTGAGGCTGCCATCCCGCGCGGCGTCGATGGCCGGCGCGGCAAGCTCCGCCATGCGCACGAACCACTGCGTGGAGATCAGCGGCTCGATGACGGTGTTGCAGCGCTGGCAGTGCCCAACGGCGTGCTGATGGGGCCGCGTGTCGAGCAGCGCGCCGTCATGCCGCAACCGCTCCACCACCGCCTCCCGCGCGGTGACGATGGTCATGCCCGCGAAGGGTCCAGCCGCCTCATTCAGCGTGCCGTCGGTGTTCATGATGTTCAGGGAGGGCAGGCCAGCCCGCTTCCCGATCTCGAAGTCGTTCGGGTCATGCGCCGGGGTGACCTTGACCGCGCCGGAGCCGAAGGCCGGGTCAACTGCCTCGTCCGCCACAATCGGGATGAGGCGATCCGTGATCGGCAGCCGCACCATCTGGCCGATGAGGTGCTGGTAGCGCGGGTCGTCCGGGTGCACGGCCACGCCGGTGTCGCCCAGCATCGTTTCCGGGCGGGTGGTGGCGACGGTGATCACCTCATCGCTACCTTCAATGGGATAGGCGAGGGTCCAGAGGAAGCCGGGGTCGTCTGAGTGGATGACCTCCAGGTCCGAGAGCGCGGTCTGGCAGCGCGGGCACCAGGAGATGAGGCGCTCACCGCGATAGATGAGCCCCTTGTCGTAGAGGCGCTTGAACACCTTGCGCACGGCGCGGGACGGGCCGGGGTCCATGGTGAAAGCGAAGCGGGTCCAGTCGCAGGATGCGCCGAGGATCTTGGTCTGCTCGCGGATGCGTCCGCGATACTGGTTCATGTACTCCCAGACGCGCGCCACAAACGCCTCGCGCCCGAGATCGTGGCGGGTAAGGCCCTCCTGCGCCAGGAGCTTTTCCACCACCCATTGCCCGGCGATGCCGGCGTGATCCGCGCCCGGAATCCACAGCGTGGGGTCGCCCAGCATGCGGTGCCAGCGGATCATGATGTCTTCGACGGTCACGAAGAGGGCGTGGCCGACGTGCAGCTCGCCGGTGACGTTCGGCGGCGGCATGACCACCACGAACGGGTCGCGGTCCTCACGCCACTGCGGCTGGAAGTAGCCCGCGTCGTCCCAGCGGTCGTATACGCCCAGCTCCACCATGCGCGGGTCGTAGGACTTGGCGAGCCCCGGCGTGGGTTCGGTGGTAGCAACGGGTGACTGACTCATGCTGGATGACGCCTCTATTCGTGGGAAACGCGCGATTGGGCAGCACAGAAACCGCTGCGGCGCCGGGTACGTGGCCACGGCCCTGCGTCCACCGCGTGAACAGGGGATTTTGGCGCTCCGGCGCGGGGAATGTCAATCAGGGAGTGAGGATTAGCGGAAGACAGTCTTTCCGCCGAACGAGGCGGATAATGGCTCGGCAAGCCGCATCTCACCGACAACCCACACGACGTAGTCCCAGCCATTGCGGGCGTTCATCTCAATGATCTTCTGGTTTGCGGCGCGCAGCCGTTCGTTGCCCGGCTCATCTGGCGGCATCAGGATGATCTTGGCGCCTTCCGGAACGTGCGGACAACGTTCGGGCTCAGCGGAACACTCATGAAAGTACAGCTTGATCAGCTTGATGTTCTCGGTGCCTTGCCAAATATCCTCCGGTGATCGGATGCTCGCAATTGTGCTCATGGCCGTCTCCGGTGAAAGTCATCGATGTAACGAGGCCAATTGGCAAGGAATTCATCTTATGGCCTCATCAAAGGCTTCGTTGAAGGATATGCCCGGTCGCATCGGCGTCTTACGAACGGTGCTGCCATTCCAGTCGAGGATGTCACGGCGAGGCGCAGATCCGTGACTGCAACCATACCTCGCCACGAGCCGAAACTCGCCGCCCACCAGTGTGACAAGCTGGACCGAGAAGTCGACAATCTCGTGATTCACGTACCAGACGCGGACGCGGATTTCCTCACCCTTGTCGCCAATGGGGAGCGGATGCTCACCATGTGGCCAGGTCACAGGATAGCGGCGTTCACGCACATGGGTACGGATTCTGGCGCTGCGGCCCGTCGAATGTCAATCAAGAACTGAGCGAATCGCAACTCCACGTGACTGACAGTAAATAACTGGGCCCGCAACCGTTCGGTCGAGGGCCCAGTCATCGGTGTCGGGCCGCAATCTCGCCCGGCCGAGTCGGGTTGTGAGCCTGGATGAGCTCCGCCATGATGCCAAGCGGTGAGCGTGGCGTGCCGCGCGGGTTCATTCACCCGCGTGGCACGATGTGATGAGCGCTATGTCGCCTGCTGGAAGCAGTAGAGGCGGCCTTCAAACGAGCAGTCAGTGGTGACGCCAGAGTCCGTCCAGAGTTCCGTCGTAGCGGAATTTGTGCCGCCCAGGCCTTTGACCCCAGCAGCGGAAGAGGTCCAGCCCGAGCACGTGTCGGCGGCCGCGGCGCCATTGGCCTCGGTTCCTGTCCACACCAACTGGGGGGTAGGCGGGGTGTCCCCGTTCTCATCGCGGCTGATCGCATTGTCCAGGCAGGCGCCACCGCCGCACGTGAACAGGTCCGCGAAGTTGTCGGCCACCTTGGGCGGAAGGTTGTTGCCGTCCGAGCCGTTGGCCACGAGGCGGTAGGGGCCCGCGTTGTCGACGTTCGTGAAGCGCGTCTCGGGCGTGTTCAGCTCAAACGAGAGCCAGGCCTTGAACGTGCCGTCAAGGTTGGCGGCGTCGGCTGCTGCCTGGCACTTGGCGTCGCCACCGGCCAGGCCTCCGATCAGGCCGCCGGTGAAACTGTCGTCGGAGGTCTGGAAGACGGTGCATGCGCCACCGTTGCCGCAGGTCAGGGCGACACAGGTTCCGTTTTCACAGCGGTCCGTACCCGTGCAGTCATCAGCGACACAGCAATCCCCCACGGGAATGCAGCCGGAGCCGCACGCCTTTTGCCCGCCCGGGCAGCCCTCGGCACAGGCGCCTTTGGTTGCGCCCTGTTTCAGTAGCTTCTTTGCCTTCTTCTTGGGCGCCTTGACGGTCTGGCTATCCACGCAGAGCGTGACCTTCTTTTTCTTCTTCGCGTCCGTGGCCTCGCGGAGCCCATGGAGTGGCAGGCTGACGCCGGCCAACATTCCCAGGCCAGTACGGCGGGACAGGCGGGCAGAAACATGCTGGGTGAACGTGTCGAAGCGTAGGTTATCCATGGTGCCTCCGGGTGATATGGTCGAATGCTGTGACGATGGGTCTTGTGTCCGGCGAAAGCGGTGTTGCTAGGTGGCC
>JALYWD010000588.1 GCA_030852885.1 Chloroflexota bacterium
AGTCGCACTCCTCCGCGTGTCGTATCTGACGCATATCAAAGGCCCTCGTCCCCGGCGAGCGTGGTGTGAGGTTGCCGCCCACTTCAGGTGTCGTCCTGAGTGGTCCGTCAGCGGGGAGTTGTCAGGTGATCTGACGAGCCCAGAGAACGAGATTCTTCGCCTGCGGGCTCAGAATGACAGGCTATTTGGGTGCGTGCACCCGACAACTCCCGGCTGACGCACTACTCAGAATGACAGGTGAAAGGGGTGTGCTCAGCGGACACCTGCCCGCAGCCGGTGTACTGACCGTGGCAGCCGCCTGCATCCCCGCTCACGACGACGCTGCTATGGTTACGGCTCGCTGCCGGGCCCGTGACGTACGGGCCGCTCTGCCCCGCGTGCGCCCAGGAACGCGCCGCACGACTGGCTTGGACCGTGGCAGGAATCGGCCGGCTCTGGATGTCTGCGATAGCAACGAACATACGGGAGATTGGCAAGAGGCGGCGAGCCCGCGCCGCGTGGATCTACGGCGGGGTCGTGCTCCTGGCGCTCTGGACGCTCGTGCCGCTCTACTGGCTCCTCTTCCTCTCGCTGACGCCGCCGATCGTCCTGCTGCATGATCCCATCCCGCTCGTGCCAGCGCCGCCGACCGCCGCCAACTTCGCGTGGCTGCTCACCCCCGGCAACGGGCAGGCCGCGCTGGTGCGGGCCGGGTTCGCCAACAGCTTCCTGGTGGCTAGCCTGGTCACCATCCTCACGCTCGCCGTTGCCACCCCTGCCGCCTACGCGGTGAGCCGCAGCCGCTTTCGTGGCGCGATGATCGTGCATGGCGCGGTGCTGGCGAGCCGCGCCTACCCGCCGATAGCGCTGGCGGTGCCCTTCTTCTGGCTGTACGCCCGGCTCGATCTCCTCGGCACGCGGCACGGGCTGATCGCGGCCTACCTCGGGGCCACCGTGCCCCTGGCGGTCTGGGTGCTCATGAGCATCTTCGCCGGGCTTTCCCCAACGGTGCTGGCGGCGGCGCGCCTCGACGGCAACACCCCGTGGCAGGTCTTCTGGCGGGTCGCCGTGCCGCTGGCCCGCCCCGGCATCGTGGCGGCAGGCGTCATCACCTTCACCGGCTGCTGGAACGAGTTTGTCCTGGCCCAGTTCCTGACGGCGGGCTCCTCCGCCCAGACGTTCCCGCTGGCAGTGGCGCCGCTCCTTTCCGCCCTGCCGAACGAGATGGCGGCGGCCCTGATCGTGAGCCTCACTCCGGCCATCGCCCTGGCCGTCGCCTTCCGGGACGTCTTCCGGTCGTTGGTGCGGGTGGGGGTGGAGTAGCGCGCCCCCGAGCCGGAGGGCGCGTCTCGCTCACGTGCGGGGACGCCACGCCGGATGTCGATCTCCCGGCGCGGATCTAGAACAGGCAGATCGCTTTGCCACAGGTGTCACCAGCCCTGGTGCAGCACGGGAAGCGGTCACCACAGGCGGGGTGACAGTTATGCCCGTGGTTTGGGGTCTCTTCGCACTTGACCGTGCCCGGTGGACAGTCGTCGCAGGTGCCCGGGAAGGCCACGTAAGCCTGCGGTGCAGCCGAGGCGCAGTTGCCAACCGAGCACTGGCACTGTCCAAAGATATCTGTGTCACAGTCGCCATGCGCCGCGCAAAGTTCCAGATTGACGCAGGCCTCATCGAAGCACCTCTTGCCGTCAGCACACTCCGCGCTGCTCGTGCACCTGGGGATGACGACAGGAGCAGCACAGGCTCCCGGAGTAGCGCCCTGACCGAGGTACTTGCCTTTCTTCTTCCTGGGCACGCTGAGCGTTTCCCCATCCAGGCAGAGCTTCACCTTCTTCTTTTTCTTGCGCTTCGCGTCAGTCGCGTGGGTCCCGAGAAACCCGAGCGCGCCGCCGGCCAGCAGAGACGACGCGGCGCGTCGTGTGTGCGTGCGGAAGACGAGGCGGGAAAGCGCATCAAAGGTGTTGGCGTCCAAGCTGACCTCCGGATGATGACGAGTGTTCGACGTTTCCTGCGGTGATCATGAGGCAGGCCGCGGCGGAGGACATTGGTAGAACTACGTATTTTTTCGTGCGCGCCCCCACGGCCGCTCCCTCCAGGTACTCGCCGCACGCACGCCGGCGCTGTGGTGTGTGTCGCGCTTGTCGATTTCCAGCCCCAGGCAGCGACTAGCTGGTGAGGCTGCTGGCGGGGGGCGCGTTGAGGTCGCATGGATGCGGCACCACCGCGCCCAGACTGAGGGAGAAACACCGATGGCCAGGACATCTGATCGCGTTGCTGTCAACGGCGTCGAGCTCTACTACGAAATGCATGGCGAAGGGCCGCCGCTGGTGATGCTGCACGGCGGCGTCAACCCATCGGCCATGTTCGGCGCGCCGCTTACGGCGATGGCCCAGGCGCACCAGGTGATCGCGATCCACCTGCGCGGCCACGGCTTCAGCAC
>JALYWD010000370.1 GCA_030852885.1 Chloroflexota bacterium
CCCAGAATGCGCCCTGCGCCCCGGCGGCCTCGGCCGCCTCCGCCGCCGGCATGGCCCGTGCGTGCTTCGCCAGCGGCAGGTGGCGGACCTCGAAGCGCAGCCGGTTCCCGGCCTCCGCCCGTAGCGCCGCCAGCAGCGGCTCGGTGTTCCGCGCATCCGAGCATTGATAGTTCACATACTCAATGACGGTGATCGGGGCATCTACTGGACCAAGCGCCCAACCCGTGCGGGTGGCTTCTGCTGAACTCGTCACGAAATCCGTCTCTCCTGGCGCGTGTGCGCCAACCTAGGCGGCTCGCGCCGCTCCTTCCAGTTCACGCCGGGCATCGTAGTACGGCCGGAAGCGGTCGTAGAGGGTCACGAGCAGCGTCAGCAGGGCGAGACCAAAGAGCGTGGCCGGGGCGTCCAGTGGCACGCTCATGCCAGGCAGGATCACGGAGAAGAGGCCGAGGATGGCCAGGTTGACCACCGCCATCACCACGAACTCACGCATGGCCGAATGCCATTCCACGCCGTGCTTGACCAGCCACTGGCTGACCACCGTGTTCGCGATGATGATGAGGGCCACGCCATAGGCAACGTGCAGGGGCTGTGCCCGGATCGCCGGCAGTACTTCGGCGAAGATGATCGTGATCAAGGATACGAGCACAACCTTCTCAACCAATGCCCCATCAAAGAGCCGCTGGGCCGCTCGCCGCTGGGCGGCCAGCACCTGCTCCGGCGTCACCCCCAGCCCGTGCGTGTCCGCCGCGAGCGTGAAGCTCCAGTCCGCCGGCGGCAGCTTGGCCACAATCAGCCAGCGCGCCAGGATTACCAGCACAACCACCAGCGCCAGCAGGGCGACCGTCACCGGGACATTCGCCCCGAAAGCGACTCCCCAGCCGGTATCCGCGGGCACACCGAGGACCACTTCCTTGAACGTGTCGGTGAAATCGAGCTGCGCCACGTGGATCCAGTATTCCTGTGGCACCTTGATGAAGACCCAGATGGCGAACGCCGCCCCAATCACCGCGGCCAGGCCCAGCCGCTTCGGGTTCCAGCGCGTGCGCACCCCTTCGTAGAACAGGAAGAAGTACTCGAACGTGTTCGGGAAGAGAAGGAGCATGGCCCGGATCTGGGAGAACTCGAAGAGGAGCACGCCCACCAGGCGGTAGTACCAGAGGAAGCGGCTCATGCCAAAGGCGGCGAGGTTGCTCCAGTTGCGCATCGTCGCGAGGTAGGCAATCGCCAGGTAGTAGACATCCAGCGCCTTATCATACCCCTGGTACCAGTCCAGGTTCATGTCCGTGAACGCCTGGAAGATTCCCTTGTCCAGGCCATCGATGACCAGGCAGAGAATGCCCGCCGGCAGCGGGTACTTCGGGATCGCCAGGGGCACGAACAGGCGCAGCCCCAGCACCACCAGCATGACGACCAGGTCCGTGCCCTCGAACATCCCAACCCCCCGAGGGGGAGACGCTCCTGCGGGAGCTTGGGGAGGACGCGCTCACGCGCTTAGGGAGTAAGGGAATGAGGGAATAAGGAACGATGCTGGGCAAATCCCCTTCGTTCCTTATTCCCTTACTCCCCAAGGCCCGCAGGCCGTCTCCCCCTGAGCGCCGCAGCGCGTCTCCCCCTAGCGGAGCGTCTCCCCCTAAGCGCCCGCAGGCGCGTCTCCCCCTCGAATGATGCAGCGGAACGACACGTGATTCGTGCCAGTATCGATGGGATGGTGCATGCGGGCGGCCGGGCGATAGCGCTGGCAGTAGTTCTCCGCGCAGGCGAATGAGCCGCCCTTCAGCACTTTGCGCGGGATGGCGGCTGGCTCATTGGGATCGATGCTGGCCTCGCGCGGCCCGCCAGCGGGATTGACGGACGCCACACCACAGCAGTCGCCTGCTGGCTCGTGCCGGGTGGAATACCAGTCGCTGGTCCACTCCCAGGCATTCCCGATCATGTCCACCAGGCCATAGTCGTTCGGCGGGAAGCTGCCGACCGGCGCCGTACGGGCGAAACCATCCAGCTCCAGGTTCTGCCAGGGGAACTCGCCCTGCCAGTAGTTGGCCAGCATCTTCCCCTTCGGCGCCAGCTCCTCGCCCCAGGCGAACGCCCGCCCCTCGTGCCCGCCGCGTGCAGCCCGTTCCCACTCCGCCTCGGTCGGAATGCTCTTGCCCGCCCAGGCGGCGTAGGCTTCCACGTCTTCCCAGGCCACGTGCACCACCGGGTGGCTGTCCCGCCCGTTGAGATTACTCTCCGGCCCATCGGGATGCCGCCAGTCCGCGCCGGGAACCCAGTTCCACCAGTTGTAGTGACTGTTCATCGGGACCCGGCCCGGCGGCTGCTGGAAGACCACCGACCCTGCCACCAGCATCTCCGGCAACGCGCCGGGATAGTCGGCGGCATTCGGCACGCGCTCCGCGACGGTGACGTAGCCCGTTTCCTTCACGAAGCGGCGAAAAGCGCGGTTGGTGACCTGGGTGCGGTCGATCCAGAACCCATTCACGGTCACCGGGTGCGCTGGCGCTTCCTCCGGGTAATGGTGATCCGAACCCATCGTGAAGGTGCCGCCGGGGATCCAGATCATGTCCTTCGCGGGGGCACGGCCAGGCGCCGTCGAGACGAGTTGGGTGGAGGTAAGGGTGGCCATAACGCGGTTCTCCTGGCCGCGCGGTGCACGGGCGGCATGATGATCACGGTCTGATCCGGTACAGTATGCGGTGCAAGGGATCAGTTCGGGAAAGGCAAGAGGCGAATGTTCGGGATCCGGCTACTGACAGCGTTGTACACCGTGGTCTTTGTCGTGCTTGTGCTGGTCTTCATCGGCTCGATCTTCGGCGCCTTCCAGAACCCAATGATCGATCCCGGCATGTAACGGCTCGCGATCACCGCACGCTTCACCAAACCCGGGCCGGCATGATTGGCCCGGGTTCTTGTGTCTCCCTCATCTCGCAACGCGCCATGCACGCCACCAGGGACGACACCTCCTGGAAAGAGAGGCGCTCCTCCGGCAGTGTCTTCCCCTCGCTACTTGTCGCCCGGCACCCCGTAGCTCGGGGCCGCGCCGGGATCGAGCGCGCGTTGCCGGTAGTCCGCCGCCTGCGGCCGCCACAGCCGCCAGATTGCCGTCAGGTCATGCACCGGGTTGTCTGACCAGTCCACCCGCAGGTCCGTCACCGGCCAGGGCACATCCCACGCCATCAGCAGACCGGCGGAGTGCACCGGCCCGGCCTCGCCGCCCGCCGCGATCCCCGCCGCCAATCCTGCCAGCAGGCGATCCCCGAGGTCCGCGTCTGGCCGCTCCGCGAAGGCGCCCACCATCTCCAGTGGCACCTCATCAGAAGCCAGCAGGTTCGCCGCCGCCACGCAGTCCGGCCCGGTGGCGGTGGCATACAGCCCCAACGTGCCCTGCCCGGACCACGTCGCTGTCCCGCCATTGGCATCGATCGCCGAGAGCTGCCGAAAGCTGATGAGCGGCTCGCTCTCCACCACCGCCTCCATCGTCGCCCGCGCCGAACTCCCGGCCTCCATCAGATCGAGCAGCCGGGTGCCCAGCCGGGGATCGGTGATGTTCTGCGTACACGCCGCGCCCACCCCCCCGCGCACCCACGCACACCTCGCCGCCACCGCTGGCGACGACGACGAAATCGCAATCCCGAATTGGCCGGTGCGTTCGCAACGTCCGGCGATGGAGAGGGTCATGGGATCAACTCCTTGTGTTGCAACGCGGCCTCACCGGCATCGGAGTATCCGAGACGACGTGGCCGTACTACAGCGTATCAAGCTCAAGCACATGGAGAAGTCTGGATGGAGTGATGATCGCGATATCGTGAAAACTTCCGAGCTTGAGCAATTGCCTGTCATGCGTGCAGAGGTAGTCAGATCGCCCGCTCAGCGCCGTAGCGAGCACCTTGTCGTCTTCCGGATGCGTCGCTACCCCATGGACCTCGATTTGTATCGGGACGACGAGGGCCACCACTCGAAGCTTCGTGAGAAATTGGCCGATCTCGGCCTCAGACAGTCGTTCGCGGAAGTAACGGGAATCCAACGTGTTCGCGAGCTCTGTGAGCATGTGCTCCGAAAGCACGAGGTCGGAAACACCTGCGAAGCAGGCGCGCACGATGCGGCCCGAAGCACTCCGGCGGTTCAACACCGCTGGAGCGAGAACATTTGCGTCAAGCGTAACGCGCGTCACCCGGTGGCAGCGAGATCGCTGGAGGCACGATTAGCTGCACGCAGACTGCTGATGATGCGATCAGTTTCCGCCTGCAGTTCTTCCTCTGAGACATCTGCAAATGCTTCGGTCGCCCGATCCTGAAACTCCATGAGTGCGATCCGCGCCAGTTGGATATCCAGAATGCGCTCCAGGTCAAGCAGTGACATGAGCACTGCAACCGGCTCGCCATCCTGCGCCAGCACCACCCGCGCCTCATGCCGGCCCACCGCGCCAGCGAGCTCAGGCAACGCCGCCTGCGCGTCCGCAATATCCAGGGTTCGCATGGTTGGGAAGATGTCGTCCATGTCGCTAGTATAGCCTCCGCCTCGACCGCTCCATTCACCCCTGAGCGCGTAGCGCGGCACCCCCTGAGGCCCGCAGGCCGGCTCCCCCTAAGCTCCCGCAGGAGCGTCTCCCCCGGATATCACCGCCGTCGCGTCGATCTCCACCACCCACTCCGGGCGAGCTAGGGCGGTCACCACGATACCGGTGGAAACCGGATACACGCCTTTCAGCCAGCGGCCCATGACCTGATAGACCGGCTCCCGGTAACGGATATCAGTCAGGTAGACCACGATCTTGACGATGTCCTCCAGCTTCGAGCCGGCTTCCTCCAGCAGCATGGCGATGTTCGCCATCGCCTGCTCCGTCTGCGCGGCCACGTCCCCGGCTCCCACCGATTCGCGCGTGTCCAGATCCTGCCCGATCTGTCCGCGCAGGTAGATCGTGTTCCCGGCCACCACCGCCTGGCAGAGGTCGTTGTCCAGGTTCTGCTCCGGGTAGGTTTCCTTGGTGTTGAAGGGGCGAATCCGCCGGTGCGTCGTCATCGTGCTGCTCCCACGTCTGTAGCGGCCGCGGCCAGCTTCTCGCCCGCCGCCGCGCCCGCGCCGTTGCCCTTGCGTGCTGGCTTCGCGTTCACCTTCTCCGAGAGCCCGGCCGATTCCTGCACGATGCGCATCGGCTCGGCGAAGTCGAAGTTGCGGTAGACCGCCAGCAGGTGCGCAAAGGGCGGCGACTGCGCGAAGAGTTGGAAGGTGAGCCGGTGCCCGGCGTAGTCCGAGTTCAGCAGATCGCGCGCGTAGGCCAGCAGCTTGCGCCGGTCCTCGGCCTCCCAGTTCTCGTTGATGGTGTAGAACTTCTCCAGCCACGGCGCCGTCTCCGGGTCCATGAAGGTCGCGAAGTTCGGCGTCACGCAGATCTGGCCGCCGCAGAGATCGCGGGTGAGGTGCATCATCTCGGCCAGTTGCGAGCAGGCCAGCACGCGCCCGGTGTAGAGGAAGCTCTGGTTCGGCATCAGCAGCCCGCCGGGGCTCTCCTCCGCCTCGGCAATCGCCGCCGTCAGGTGCGCGTTGATCCCCTCGCGGTAGACCGCCAGCCGCGCCAGCTTCTCCTGCACCGCCTGCTGCTTCTCCAGCCCCGTTTGGCGCGCGTTGTACATGGCCGCGCCCAGCATCATGTCCGCATAGCGCAGGATGCGCTGCACAAAGGCAAAGGCACTGTAGCGGTGCAACGTGGCCCGGATATAGGAGGCAGCCCGCGTGTGGCGGTAGAAGAGCACGTCCTCCCAGGGAATCAGCACGTTGTCGAAGATGAGCAGGGTATCCACTTCATCGAAGCGGTTGGAGAGCGGGTAGTCCTCCAGCGGCGCGCGGCCGGCGAATCCAGCGCGGCAGATGTGCTTCATGCCGGGCGCGCCCATGTGGGCGATAAACCCCAGCGCGTAGTCGGAAAGCTCACTGTCCCCCCAGTTGGCAATCGTCGGCTTCACGAACGCCTGGTTGGCGTAGGCCGCCGCCGTCTCGAACTTGGCGCCCTTGACCACGATCCCGGCGTCGGTCTCCTTGACGACGTGCAGGAGCATGTCCGGGTCCTGGTCCTGCGGGCGCTTGCTGCGGTCCCCCTTGGGGTCGGTGTTGGCGGAGACGTGGAAGGGGTCGTGCAGCGCCGCGTACTCGACGTGGCGGCGGATATTCTCCGAGAAGCGCGGGTCGATCTCGTTGAGCACGTCCTGCCCGTCGTAGAGCGACCACATCTCGCCGACCGTCTCATCGCCGACGCGTGTCACCACGCCGCCAATATCATCCAGCACGGCGTCCACCGCCCGCCGCTTCGCCTTCCAGTCCGCCTGAGTCCTCGGCAGTTGCGGCCCCACGGCGAAGCGCTCGCCCGTTTCGGCATCGACGGTGGTCATCACGTCCTGCGTCGCCGGATCGTGCGCCATGTCGTAGATGCGGGCGCGGATATCGACGACCGGCCTGAACATGGGGTGGCTGGGCACATCTTCAACGCGCTCGCCATTCACCCAGACCTCGCGGCCATCGCGGATCGACTCGCGGTACTCATCCCCGGTGCGGATCATGCAGTTTCCCCAGACTCATGCCCAAGCCACCCGCCGGCGCAGGCCAGCAGGCTGGGTCATCCCGAATGACGAAATGTGCCGTCCCGTCCGGTGCGACACCCGCACGAACCCGGATGGTGTGGAGGGCGGAAGTGTAGCCGGAGGGGGTGGCGCTTCGCTCAGGGGGTGACGGCGCTGCGCGCCTCAGGGGGCGAAGGAGGACCAGTGGCAAGGCGTGGCAGGTGGCCTGCTCCCAGGCCACCTGCCTCAGGCGCCTACGCCGGGCAAGTGAACGCCCAGACCACCACCCGGTCGTTGGACGCATCCGAAACCCACACGGTCTGCCCGTCCGGTGAGACTGCCAGGAACCAGGGATAGTTGAACTCGCTGTTGTCCGAGCCCTCGCTGCCGAACCTGGCGCCGTACGTCCAGTCACGGCTGCTCGCATCTGGCCGCGTCCAGATTGTCACCCCCGTGTTTGCCACATCTGAGACCCACGCCGTGAGCCCGTCTGGCAAGACTGCCACGCCCTCGGGAAGACCGAACTCGCCGTCGCCGTCGCCCTCGCTGCCGAACTGGGTGCTGTACATCCAGTCGGTGCTATCCGCATCCGACCGCGTCCAGACCACCACTCGCTGGTTGTCTGAATCAACCACCCACACGGTCAACTCGTCCGGCGAGACTGACACGCCGTAAGGACGATTGAGATTGTCGTTGCCAGTGCCGAAGCTGCCGAACTGCGCGCTGTACTCCCAGGGGCTGCTCGCATCCGGCCGTTCCCAGACCACTACCCGGTGATTGTAATTATCCACCACCCACACGGTCAGCCCGTCCGGTGAGGCCGCGATGCCAATGGGATGGTCGAAATCGTTGTTGCCGGAGCCGGCGACCCCGCTACCGATCTGCGCGCTGAATGCCCAGGGGCTGCTCACATCCGCCCGCGCCCAGACCACCACGCGGTTGTTGCGCATATCCGCGACCCACGCGGTCAGCCCGTCGGGCGAGACCGCCAGACCCTGGGGCTCGTAAAAGTTGTCGTCACCAGAGCCCTGACTGCCGAACTGCGTGAGATACGCCCAGGCGAGGCTGCTCGCATTCGGCCGCTTCCAGATCACCACCCGGTGGTTATTCGTGTCCACCACCCACGCGGTCAGCCCGTCCGGTGAGACCGCCACGCCATGGGGCTGCTTGAGCTCGCTGTTGCCAGAGCCCAAGCTACCGAACTTCGTCCGGTACAGCCAGTCCTTCGTGGTGCATTTGCCCCCACCCCCGCCGTCCGTCTGGCACCTGCCCCGCGTGGCGCCCTTTTTCTTCAGCCGCTTCATCTTCCTCCGCGGGACGCGGATCGTTTTTCCCTTCAGACAGACCCTGATCCTGGCTATTTTCTTCTCGGCCTGGACGCCGTCAGTGCGGCTGCGCCGGCCGTTATGCTGCTTGCGCCGGGCCGCGGTGTCTTCGCCCAGCAGGCCGCCCACCCCGGCC
>JALYWD010000596.1 GCA_030852885.1 Chloroflexota bacterium
GTTTCGCGGAGCTCCGGGATCCACGAGAAGCTGCCGGTCGAGCTGAGGCGTTGCGCTTCCGTGAGAAACGCCTCACTGCGCCGCAGGTTCTCCTGCGCCTGCTTCCAGTCATGGACATCCACGATGGCGCCGTGCCACTTGATGACCAGCCCGTCCTGGTCCAGCAGCGGCAGCGCGGACACAGCGCACCAGCGGTAGGTCTGGTCGGCGGCGTGGTAGGTGCGCACCTCGACCCGGTACGGAGCCCGTGTGGCGACAGCCTCCAGCCACACCGGCCCCGCGCGCGCCGCATCGTCGGGATGGATGGTGCGCAGCCAGCCATCGTTGACGACCTCCTCCGCTGAGAACCCGGTGTAGGTGAGGAAGCGCGTGTTGCAGTAGTCGATCGCGCCATCCGGCGTGGCGCTCCACAGCATCTCGGGTATGGTTTCGGTCATCTGGCGCAGGTTGAGCTCACTGGCGCGCAGTTCCTGCTCGGCGCGCTTCCGGTCTTCAATGTCGGTATTGACGCCATACCACCTGGTGATCGCGCCCGTGGCGTCACGCA
Source organism: Chloroflexota bacterium (assembly GCA_030852885.1). Lineage (GTDB taxonomy): Bacteria > Chloroflexota > Chloroflexia > Thermomicrobiales > UBA6265 > JACCXM01. Next base: position 548 of record JALYWD010000596.1, read on the forward strand.
GCGGGCTCGCGCGGAACAGGAACCACCGGTAGCTGCCGTCGTGGCGGCGCAGGCGCGCCTCCGCCTCCCCCGGCTGCCCGGACGCCAAGATGCGCTGCCAGGTCAGCGCCAGGTCCTGCACATCCTGGGGATGCACTACCGCCGTCCAGCCCCAGCCGTTCGCCTGCTCCGCCGTCAGCCCAATGAAGTCGAGAAAGTGCTGGTTGAAGAAGTCCGCGCTGCCATCGGGTAGCGCGGACCAGGCCAGCGCCGGAATCGTGTCCGTAATCAGCTTGAACTGCTGCTCGCTGGCGCGGATCGCATCTTCGGCGCGCTTGCGGTCATCGATGTCGGTGAACAACACGTACCAGTGAATGACGCGGCCGGCGTCATCGGTGAACGGGTGCGCCCGCAGTTGAAACCAGCGGTGGGCGCCATCGAAGCGCCGCAGGCGCACCTCGTACTCGAACGGCGCGCGTGACTCTACCCCGCGCATGAACAGGGGAAACACCCGGGGGACATCCTCCGGGTGCACGATTCCGTTCGTCGTCCAGTCGATCGTCCCGGCCAGTTCCGGCCCCAGGTAGTCGCGCGTGCGGCTGTTCTCGAAGGCAACCACGCCGGATTCCGTCAGGGTGACAATCAGGCCCGGAATGCTTTCCACGATGCGGTGTGACTCACGCTCACTCTCCCGCAGCGCCGCTTCGGCGTGCATCTGCTCCTCGATATCCGTCAGGAGCACACACCAACCCACAATCTGGCCGTCTGCGTCACACAGCGGGGAGCCCTCGTTCTTGAACCAGCGGTAGTGGCCATCGAACCGCCGCAGCCGCTGCACGATCTCGTAGGACGCGCCGGTGGCGATGGAGCGGCTGAACACCTCGACGACATGCGGCAGGTCTGACGGGTAGACGATGCCGTTGGTCCCCCAGTGCTGCAGTTCCTCCAGCGGCCTGCCGGTGAAGTCGAGCAGCCGGCGGTTCGCGAAGGAGACCTGGCCCTCCACCGTCAGCAGCGCCACGAGGCCAGGGATGCTGTCCATGACCAGGCGCGCGTTGCGCACATGTGCGCGGAGGGCGTCATGCGCCAGTGCGCGCTCCCTGGCATCCCCTGCGTGATCGCTCATGAGATACGCCTGCCCAGGATGCGGCCCTCACCCCAACCCCTCTCCCGAAGTACTTGCGCGGGCGAGGGGCTTGCTGCTCCGGATGTGCGCGCCAGAATCGACGTGGCGACGCCAGTGTCTGGCCGCGCGCGCGCGTTTCGGCTCCCCTCTCCCGCGCACCGGGAGAGGGGCTGGGGGTGAGGGCTGTGCGCGCGGTAGCCCCGGTTCATGGTCGTCTCATCAATGGTGCTGCCAGAGAAGCGTGCCGCACTGGGCTCATAGCCGGGGTCCTGTTTCGATGGGCAATAGTCTCGGTCCAGCATGCCTGCTGCAGGCGCTACCGTCCATTGGACCTTGGTATCAGATGGCGCACCACTCGAGCCAGATCGTGGCCAACTCCGCCCGCCGCCCACGCATCCCTGCCGACCCAATACCAAAGTGTCGCCGATACCTTCGTCTGATAGATCGCGCGGCGTCTGTCTGATTTGATGCTGAGCAGGAGATCTCCACGAAGACGCTCGAGCGGCGAACCCGACGAGCCAGACATCTTGCCAACGGGGATGTTCCCGCGCTGGCCCCGCCAGGATCACGGAGGCGCCGATGCTCCATCACCCCACGGCCACACGCTGCGCGCCGTCGCTCGTGCCGAAGGCCCCGTGAATGTTCCCGGATCACCGCGTTCACCGTTCGGAGGAACCTCATGCCACCACCGAGAAACAGACCCACGCGCCGTCACATCCTGGGGAGTGCGGCCCTGACCATGCTCGCCGCCCACCTGGGCATGACCGGCTCCGCACGAGCCTCGTCCGCGAAGGAGTCCGCAATGACCATGACCGCCACCCCGCACTACGCCGTGCAGGACGCCGCCAGCACCGACATCCGCC
>JALYWD010000601.1 GCA_030852885.1 Chloroflexota bacterium
AAACCATGCTTGGTGTGGAGTCACTCGCTGGCAAGACATTTCTTGATATCGGCTCCGGCAGTGGGCTGTTCTCCCTTTCGGCGATGCGACTGGGAGCCGAGCGAGTCCACTCGTTCGACTATGACCCCTCGAGTGTCAATTGTGCGCGAGAACTCAAGCGCCGCTATTTTCCTGATGATGCTCGATGGACAATTGAGCGTGGAGATGTTCTCGATACTGCATATCTGGAATCTCTTGGCGACTGGGACGTCATCTACTCGTGGGGCGTTCTCCATCACACGGGTGACATGTGGAAAGCCCTGGGCAATGTCGCCAACATGGCACGTCCTGGCAGCAGAGTCTTCATCAGCATCTACAACGACCAGGGTGGACAGTCCCGGCGATGGACGCGCGTCAAGCGGATGTACAACACAGGACCTGCCGGCCGCGCTGTGGTGCTGGGGGCATTTGTTCCAGTCTTCGCGGCGCAGCATCTTGCCCATGACGTACTGCGCAGGCGAAATCCTCTTGATACCTACCGTGAATACTATCGGACTCGCGGAATGTCACGAGTTCACGATTGGGTCGATTGGCTCGGTGGCTATCCATTTGAAGTTGCAAAGCCGGAGGAAGTCATCGCATTGTTCCGGGATCGTGGGTTCTTGCTGGAGAAGTTGAAGACGTGTGGAGGGGGGCTGGGGTGCAACGAATTCCTGTTCCGCAGGGAATGAAGCGGCGCCTTCTTGCCCCCGTTTTTGCCATCCGCGCATGAGCGCGAGTACGACTTCGTCTGGATGTCGGTATGCAGGTGAGCTCGCTGGACAGCGCACCCCTGACACGCAAGACTTGGCACGTGTATCCGCGCGCTTCGCCTAACTTCCGTAGAACGGCGTCCATGATCCGCATAGCTTTTCTCATTTCCTCGCTCCATCGAGGTGGGGCCGAGAAGCAGTTGACGCTTCTGGTTCGTGGCCTGGACCACGCCAGGTTCCACTGCACCATCGTCACGATCTACGACACTGGCGATCTCGCACACGAGCTCGATGGTCTTGAAAACGTAGATGTGCTGTCAGTCCATAAGGGGGGACGACAAGACAGCATTTCCGCCCTGTTCCGCCTCGGCCATCTGATGCGCGGACTGAATCCTGACATCGTTCACGGATATCTGGATTCTTCCAATGTACTGGCGCTCATCACCGGGAAACTGGCGCGAGCGCAGGTTGTCTGGGGCGTGCGCTCCTCAAGCCTTGAGTCAGCCACGCTGGACCCCGTCACACGGCTTTACCGTCGTCTCGGGTCGCTCCTGTCTTCCCACGCTGATCTGATTATTGCCAATTCAGAAGCAGGGCGGGCGTACGTCACGAGCATCGGGTACCCGGCGGAGAGCGTCATCACCATTCCAAACGGCTTTGAGACTGATCGTTTCTTTCCGGACCCGCTGGCCAGGTCTCGCGCCAGAGACGCCTGGGGTATAGCGGGCGACACCCCGGTGGTGGGGCTCGTCGCTCGGCTTGATCCCATCAAGGATCATCCGACGTTTCTGCGCGCGGCTGCCCTGCTTGCACAGCGTATGCCGGACGTGAAGTTCGTATGCGTTGGCGGAGGTGGAACGGCGGAGTACGAACGCGAACTCAAGCAGCTTGCCGGGGATCTCTCGCTCGATGGACACGTCGTCTGGGTCGGCGAAACAGCGGATATGCCAGCGGCGCACAACGGCCTGGATGTCGCCTCGCTCGTATCAACCAGTGAAGGTTTCGCCAATGCGGTTGGCGAAGCGATGGCCTGCGCGGTCCCATGCGTGGTGACAGATGTCGGCGACTCCGCGGAAATCGTGGGGGACACGGGAATCGTCATTCAGCCCGGCGATGCGGATGCGCTCTGCGAAGCCTGGCAGACGATGCTGGCCTGTACGCCTGATGAGCGAACACTCCTGGGGGCCTGGGCCCGCGAGCGCATTCTGGAGCACTACAGCGTTACGTCGTTGGTGGACCGCACCTCGAAGGCGCTGATGTCGGTGATAGGAGACCCAGCGGCCAATCAAGGCGCTGCAGTGACCCGCGCGCATGTACCCACGGGCACTGGCATCGACTGAACAGACTGATACGGTGGGAATCGACAACGACAGGCTAACGGGCACGACGGATGGCAATCCGTGATGCCACAACCAGAAAGACCAACGACGCCGCATACATGAGCGTTGTGGCCAGCGCGATGCCGGCGACACCCGCGTATCGGGCAAGTGTCACGTCGAGCACGATGTCCAGTCCCAGGACCATCGCTGCCTGGATAAGTAATAGCTGATTCGCACCGAGCGACGACACCAGCCGTGAAAAAACAGTTCCCACCGCAAAGAACGGCAGTTGCCAGACACCGAGTGCGAGGATTTGTGCCACCGCGATGGTGTCGGATGAAGAAAATGCTCCACGCTCATACAGGACTGATACCAGCGGGGCAGCATAGATGCTGGCGATCACCGCGACCGGAAGCGTTGCCAGCAGCGCCAGGAGCGAAAAGGTTCGCACGGTCGACCGCAGTTCAGACCAGTTCTTCGTGGCAACCATGCGCGAGAGGAACGGGAGGACTGCCGTTCCCAGGGCCAGTGACCCGAGACTCGTCGCGAGCGTAATGAACTTGAGCCCGTACCCGAGCGTTGCGACGCTTCCTGGTCCAAGCGACGCGGCAACCGCCTGATCGACCAGGATCGTGCCACCCATCAGCACTGAGGCCGCGGCCATTGGTGCGTATTGCCGGCCAACACTCCGCAGGTCTTCGGATGAGCCACTCCAGGTGGGAAGGAACGCGACGCCCCGGCTACGAAGCGCCCAGACCAGGATCACCGTGCGCAAGGCAAACCCGATCACCATGCCGGCTGTCAGGGCGGCGATGCCAGCACCTGGAAAAAGCAGAAGTGCGCAGATTCCGGCAATCGGAATGATGCCCTGCGACAGGGAGGGAATCGCGAAAGCTCCCTTTGCATTGAGAACGGCCGCCCAGAGGGCGGATATTCCCCCGAGAGGGACCGTGATCAGGAGGGCAAACAACACCTGTTGGGTTAGCGCCAGCTTCGAACCCGAGAAACCGGACGCGATGACCCGCAGCACATACGGTGAAATCAATCCGACAATGACCGACACCAGACAGAGCAGACCCAGGAGGACTGTGCTGAGTTCGCGCAGAAGCTGATCGCCTGCACCGGGTCCATCGCGCTCGCTGACGCGCAGGTAGGCCGGGATGAACGCCGAGGCGACAGACCCCCCAAGGACCCCGAGCACAAACGTGGGGACGACCAGGGCGACCAGGAACGCATCCGCGGCCTCGCCCGTGCCAAATTGCGCAGCGATCAGGAGTTCGCGCGGAATTGAAACGAATGCCACGAGTGCCGTGGTGACGGCAACGGTGGCTGTCGCGCCGGCAATCTGCCGTGTCACGCTCAGATTCGGGGAAGCGCCCGGCGGCATCTTTGCCCTGAGCGCCCTGATTCGCGGCAGGCCGTTCACTGGCCGTCTGCCCGCGCATGCCCGTTGCATCGTCGTGTCGGTATCATACCCGCCATGGTAGTGATGATCGCGCCGCCACAACGTGATACCCAGGCAGTGCTCGCGCGCTCGTTACCTACCACCCTCCGAATATTTGCAATTCGTAAACTTAACACTGACACTGACCGTACGATCACGATTGCTTCACTCGCTTCATGAGTCAGGCCGATTTGACAGACGCTATTTCGTGCGGGTTTGCTCGATTGCCATCGCGCTACGCCCGAATCATCGGCCTCCTGTTCTGCGGCTGGATCCTGCTCGTCCTGGTCTTTGGCGCCAGGATGGCCTACCAGAGCGCGCGTGACAGCATCATTGCCCTCAGTTCCGTAGGCAGCCCGGGCCAGGCTGGCGTGGCGCTCGCAAATGGCGTTTCGGATTCTCCCCTGGCGTATGCCGCCGTTGCGTTGGTCATCTACGCGGTGGTGGTCTTGGCCATTGTGGTGTGCCAAGTGTTCCGGCCACGATTGGCCGTCGCCCTTGCGTTCCTGGTTCCCCTGGCCATTTTCGTGCTGGCAATCATCGTTTCCAGGACGGTCGCTGCAGCGCTGGCCGCCTGCGCAATCGTGGTGACGAGCTGGACAGCCGGAGATGGCGTGCTGCGGCTACTCCGGGCGCCCACCGCGCACGTCCATGTGGGCGCGATGACGTCCCTCCGGATCGCCATGGGCCTCGGGTGCATGGGCACGGCAGTCCTGATCCTGGGTTCATTTGACGGGATCTCATTGCGACCAATCGTGATCCTCGCACTCCTGGTCAACCTGACGTGGGTTGCGATGCATTGGCGAGACGTAGGAAACCTCTTCAGCCGGTCTCCAGGCTCACCGGGGATGATGCCGCGCCTCGACTGGTTCGAACTGATCCTGATGGCATTGACCGCGGCCTTCTTCCTCTTCGCCGCACTGGCAACGCTCACACCTGAATCGATT
>JALYWD010000633.1 GCA_030852885.1 Chloroflexota bacterium
CGACTGCCGTCATCGTGACGACGAACGGGGAGCCCGAGATGGCGCGGCAAATCGCTCAAGAGGTTGCGACAACCATCTGGGAAATGCGGGAGCAGTTCCGGGAAACCTTCCCGGACCCCGACACCGCCGTGGCGCAAGCACTCACCCACTCGGCAGCCCCCGTCGTGATCGCCGAAATCTCGGACAACTCGGGCGGCGGCGCGCCTGGCGATGGTACATACCTGCTGCGGGCGCTGCTGGCGGCAAACGCGCCCGACACCGCGTTCGGGTTCATCACCGACGCCGAGGCGGCCCGTGCGGCCCACGAGGCCGGCGCGGGCGCTACGATCTTCGTTTCCCTCGGCGGCAAATTGGACGCCCCGCACGGGGTACCAATCAAGACGAAAGCCTATGTCAAGGTGCTCACGGATGGCCGCTTCCGGTTGACCAATCCCATGGGCTTCGGCTCAGAGGTCAGCCTGGGGCCAATGGCCCGGCTGATCATCGGCAACGTCGATGTCCTGGTCGCGTCGCAGCGGGCGCAGGCCCCCGATCCAGAGGTGTTCCTGCTCGAGCAGAATCGAGAGATCTCGGCCTTGCCCGCCCCGAGCAACAATGACCACACGCCAACACCTGTAGCACATGCAACACTGCCAACCAGCCCACCCCGCCAACGTTGGCATTCTTGGCATACTTGGCATACTTTCCCCGGCGCGCCGCACAATGGATTCCCACACCTGGTGTTCTCGGCCCGATCGAGACATGAGGCATGGCCCAGCCGCCCAGGACTGGCAAACTGCCCGTGGGCGCACTACTCATTGGAGATCAGGCGTGCAATCCATCGACCCCAAGGGCTCGTTCGCGAAGAACCTGATCCTCTCGCTGGTGCTGATTGGGGTGACCAGCCTGCTCATCCCGCTCGTCCTGAAGCAGATCGATGACCGCAAGGCCGCGGACCAGCAACTCTTTCAGGACCAGCTTTCACGTCAGGACACCGTTCTCGAGGCACAGTCGAACCTGATCGACACCATGGCGGCCGACTTCTGGCAGTATGAGTTCTATGCCTCCGATGTCATCATCTCGCGCGATCCACGCTTCGGTGACACCGATTGGCGCCAGCGCGCCGTCGCGAACTACTACGACAAGAGCGCCTCACTGCTGGGCACTATGCGCGCCGAAATCAGCACACTCCTTCGCCTCGCCCCGAAATCTACCTACGACTCGTTTCTGGCGTTCTACAACGAGGACATCGTCCCGCTGGATGCGTGCCTGCTGGAGTTGCTGAAGCAGGAGCATCTGGCAGCCAGCACGCCGGTGGCAGGTGTGCCGGTGGGAGCCAGCGCCACGCCAACTCCCGCCATGTGCAGCCTCGCCGCCGGCAAGTTCACCGGGGCGACGTGGGATACGCTCGCCGCCTCGGTGGTGAGAGATGAATTGACGAATCGCCTTGATCAGCAGTTCGCCGCCCTCGCGCAGGATTTCCGCCTTGAAGGGGCGCCGGAGCCAACCACGGCGCCGTAAGTGGCAACGTGACACCGGCGCGCGCCCGCTCTACCCGAGGGAAAGCGCCTGCCGCACCAGCGAGACGTTGATCGCGACGAACGAGAGCGCGGCGACAGCGCCCAACCGGTAGTTCAGCCGCGTGACATCGGCCACAGTCCAGCCCCGCTCCAGAAGCAGGCGGGAGATAACCGTCACTGCCGCCGCGATCAGGATGTAGACCAGGACGATGATGTGAATCCAGTCAACGAGGGTGAGTCCGCTGGAGGCCCCCAACGCGTTGCTGGCATTGATCAGGTTGACGGCCGCTGAGAAGAGCGCGATGGCGAGCAGGCTGACACGTGGCCCAATGCCGGAGTTCATGTCCATCTGCATCAGGTAGGTGACGAGCGAAAAGATGAACGCGGCGTAGACCACGGCGGTCAACTTGAAGAAGCCGCTCAGGTCGTTGCGGGCCAGGTCGACCGACAGGGTCAGCCGGCTGTACTCGCTGGCTCCGCCGGGCGGCAGGTCAGGGTCACCAAACGTCGTGTTGTACGCGTTCGAGCCGCCCATCAGGCTCCAGCCGGTGATCTGCCAGCCCCCCGGCAGCTCCAGAGTGGGATCAATACCTGAGTTCGCGAGATCCGGCTCGTAAATGAACGTGCGCACATCATTCACCCCTTCCTCCAGTTCGATGGTCAGGGTGTGACGGTCAAAGGGAAAGTCGCGTTCATCCCAGTCATAGCGGAACGTGCCATCCACGTTGCGATTGGCCCAGAATGGATTACCGGGCACATCCAGCAGGATCGCCGTGTCATCGGCGTTGACGAACTCCATGGTGTGCAGCGGTTGGTCGGCCTCCGATGGGCAAACGCTCCACAGCCAGAGATCACCCCCGAAGGCATCCGCGTTGGGATCGAAGGAGTGTAGCGAGCGAAGATAGATACCGACCTGGCAGGTCGTTGGGGCAACCTCCTGCTGCGCCAGCACGGGCCTGGCCAGCGCGCGCAGGCAGAGCACGGCCAGGATGCTCGCGGTCGTAAGTAACACCACACGAGCCACAGGGTTCCGCACGACCGCGCCTCCACGCCGGGGCCCGGTTCACCCCGCGAAATCACGACCAACCTGGGCGCCGTCGCTGCACAGGACGAAACGGGCCGGGATTCCTGAATCTCAAAACGAATTGCACATCGGTGTTTCGCGGAGGATACCTGACAGCGCAACGTCACAGCGCCGGGTGGAGGACGACGCCAAGGCGCTTCCGGGACACTTCGCCTGCGAGGGCCTGCCCATTCGGATGTCAGACAACGAACACGTCGACTCTTGTAGCATGGACTTCTGATAATCGCTGAGTTGAGCGATGAACTGGTGCTGCTCACCCGCATGTGGCGCACCTTGCGCGGCATGCAGCGCGCCCGCGAGCGCAGGATCCCCATCAGACCACGAACAGGGGCAGGGACGGCCGATGATCACCGGACAGAGCGGGATTTTCGCGCTGGGCACAGCGAGCCATGTCTACCTGGAGTTCGACCTGCGGCCAGGCGTTGCCGCGCCCGATCTGGTGCGTACCCTGGCCAGCATTCGGGAGCCACGCACGACCGTCGGTGGTGTGAACCTGGTCTCCGGCTTCCGCCCGGAACTGTGGCGCACCGTCGCATCCGGTGACATTCCGGCTGACGTATCCGGCTTCAATCACCCCGTCATTGGCCCCGCTGGCTTCACGATGCCAGCTACCCAGCATGACGCCGTGCTGTGGCTGGCCGGCAGCGAGTACGACGTCCTCTTCGATGAAGCCCGGCAGGCGATTCAGGCGCTCGCGCAGGTTGCCACCCTGGCCGATGAGCTTTCCGGGTGGCCTTACCAGCGCTTCCGGGACCTCACCGGCTTCATCGATGGCACGGAGAACCCCAGCCTGCTGGAGGCGCCCGATGTGGTGCTGGTGCCATGCCGCGTCGCCATAGCGTGGATCACGCGAAATCACGACATCCGAAGCGTACAACTCGTACTCCCAGAAATCCGCGGCCATGGTGTCGATCAGGTTCGCCTGCGCGTCGAGCACGGTGTCTTGACGAGAGAGTTCGTCCTGGTAGCGCTGCTGATCGGCGGCCTTGCGGTCATCGATC
>JALYWD010000634.1 GCA_030852885.1 Chloroflexota bacterium
CCGGCAATCTCGACTGTACCGACCTCGACTCGGATCCAGACAACTGCGGAACGTGCGGCAATGTCTGCACGAGCGGCATATGTGAGTCGGCTACCTGCTCGTTTACTCAGACAACCTGCGAAGCGGGCCGCACCTTCTGCCCGCCTCTCCAGCCGAGCGCAGCGAGCGCAAACGGCGCGGTTGAAGGTTGTTACGATCTCAGCTCGGACTATCTCCACTGTGGAGCGTGCGATACCAGTTGTCAGCCGGCCGATCCCATTGCCATGGGTTGTGTCGGCGGCGAGTGCGTGCCCGTTGGCTGCGTGCTGGGTTGGGAGGATTGCGGCGATTTCGATTGCCGGCACTTGCCGAACGACCCGCTTAACTGTGGCGCGTGCGGCCACGTCTGTGAAAGCGGCGTCTGTGTGGGTCTGCAATGTGTCGAGGGAGAGGCGACGTGCGACGCCGGGCGGACCTTCTGTCCTGATCGCTCGGATGGACAGCCGGCGGGTTGCTACGACCTGTCCGCGGACTTTTGGCACTGTGGCGACTGCGGCAAGAGTTGCCCCACGGCCGGGTTCCATGGCGTGTGCTCGGATGGAGCGTGCGTGGAGCTCAGTTGTACGGCGGGCCTCACCTACTGCACGGCGCAAGGTGGCGGACTCCAGCCCGGGTGCTTCGATTTGATGACAGACCCCAATCACTGTGGCGCGTGCGACTCCCAGTGTCGCGGTGACACTTGTGTGGAAGGGCAATGTACGAAGACTGCCGCGCAGAGCGCCGCCAGTCAAACGACGCCAGACGACGCAACGGCGACCGACGCGGCGCCTGACGCCGAGCGGGCAGCGAACGCGGCTGGGCCCAGTGCAACCAGCCAGGTCGAAACCTCCTCACGCGCAACACGCGCTCCGAAAGAAGCTCGAGGGCAGGCGAATCAGGGCACGACAACCGCCAGTTCGACTGAGGCGTTGCCCAGGTCAGTCCTGTCCTGGCCATTTGAGTCCGATGCCGGACAGTGGACCATCGTCCACGGCTACTCGCGGCAGGAAGCACATCGGGACGAGGCCACTCCTGACCCTCAGGCCCCGCGTGATGAGGAGCGCTTCGCTCTTGACCTGGGAGTGTGTGCAGAGACGGAGATCGACTCCGATCAGGATGTTTGCAACCTCGGCGATAGCAGCTCTGCGCCAGTGTGGGACCTGGAGGCAACCCGTGGCGCCGATGTTCTTTCTCCCGTTGACGGCACGGTCGCCTGGGTCGAGAACGTCTCGGCGCGATGTCGAAGGGTCGGTCTCGAGATCGCCGGACGTCCAGGCTTTCGACTGACGCTCTCCCCGCTGACCGGCAAGCTGGAGCAGGGCCAGGCGGTCGTGCAAGGTAAGCGGATCGGCAAGATTGCCCCGTCGGGTGAGCAGGGTTGCGAAGATGGTGGTGTCCTGCGTATGGCGCTCTACCAGCCGCAGCCTGGAACAGACGATCCTCCGGCTGGACGGACGAGCGTACCGTTCGCGGGCGACTGGGCGATTGCCGGATGCGATTACTCCGCTGACCAGCGCACGCGTGAGCAGTACCAGGGCGAACTCGTGCCCTGTTCTTCCGCGGACCTGGCATGAGCAACGGTCCGCAAGATAGCTGTAGTCAATGCGGAACCGCGAGCGTAGCGAGGTGCACGATGCAAACATCCACAACCGATGATCTGGCGCGTCAGTCCGGGCTATCTCGCTCGCGCCGGCGGTCTGTCTTCGCACTAGGGGGCCTCGCGCTGTTTGGCGCGCTCAGCCGCCCGTCGGTTGCTGAGGCAGGCAAGCGCAGCCAGAAGTGCAAGAAGCGCTGCCAGAAGCAAGGGATTGCGTGCGAGAACGTCGTCAGAGCGTTCTGTACCGAAGCTGACCCCGGTGGGAATGGCTGCCTGCAACGTGTCATGCCCTGTTGCTCTTCGCTCGAGACTTGTGACTCGGCCACGTCCACACAATGTTTCATCGACAATCTTCGCGTTGCCATGTGACCGTCTCGGCACGAAACGGTTGAACTTCGCGCAGCCACTGAGGTCGCGCTCCGCGGCAAGAGCCGTCAGGATGGTTCGACGGATGGCCGCGGCGCGACGGGGAGGGTGGGCGGCGCCAGACTGCACGGCACCGCATCAGTCTCGCAGTAGTCGTTCCGGCAAGTATTGGCGATGCGCTGCCGCGAGGGCGTCGTAAACCGTGGCGACCTGTTCCAGATTGCGGCAGAGTGGATTGGCCAGAAGCGCCTGGATGGCATCACGCCGTGTGCCGCCCCAGGCGGCGGCTCCCGCCAGCGATTGGTACTCCGCCAGGGACTGGACCAACCCGGCTACCGGATGCGGCACCGGGCCGAGCGCCAGGGGGAAGATACCGGCGGCATCCACCTGGGCGAACGTCTCCACCACCTGCTCATCGGGAAGGCCGGGGATAGCTCCCCGATTCGGCACGTTCACCGGCAACATCCGAGGCTTGTCGTTGGCAATGGCCGCAATGAGATCGAGCGCCAGCTCCAGCTCGTTGATACCGCCCCGCGAGCGGGTGGGATCGAGTTCCGGGTGCGGTTGCTCGGCCTGCTCACGGTAGTGGGCCCAGTAGTCCGGTACCTGGACCATGATGTCCTGGGCCCTGGTGGTTGGCCGGGAAGCAAGATCAGCCAGGATTTCGTCGGTGTAGAAGTAGTACTGGGCGTACTCGGAGGGGACATGTCCGGTCGCCACGGCGATGTTGAGCATCCTGCGCACACGCGGTTGCAGGTCGTCGCTCTTCCCAAAGCGCGGTTGGGCCTGTTCCAACAGTGGGATGAGGTCCTCACCAGCGTAGGTATGAACCACCGACCATGAGGCGTGGTTGAGACCAATTGACCGTACATCGAGCAGGTCTGGGTCCAGCCCGATCCCACTCACCAACTCGGCCGGAGAGTAGAGTGGGCCTTCGCACAGCGCCACGAATGGAATGTCCGAGTGCGTGGTGACCGCCTGGGCGACGAGGTTGACCGGGTTGGTGTAGTTCACGATCATCGCGTGCGGCGCGACGCGCTCGATGTCCGCGACGATCTCCTTCATCACCGCGATGGAGCGCAGGGCCATGAAGAAGCCGCCGATTCCCTGTGTTTCCTGCCCGATCATGCCATGATCGAGCGGGATGCGCTCATCGCGGTAGCGCGCCTCGAAGCCGCCCGGGCGGAAGCTGGTCAGCACGTAGTCCGCGTCAGTTAGACCAGCAGCGCGGTTCGTGGTTGTCGTGATCGTGAGGTCCGCGCCGTGATTCTTCGCCAGACGCTGGGCCAGCTTTTGCACCAGTGCCAGGCGCCCGGCATCGAGATCGATGAGCACGATCTCGGAGCCGTCGAAGTGTTCCGCCTGGGCGATGAGCGAGGCCATGGTGCCGGGCGCACGGGTGCTGCCGCCCCCGACATAGGCGAGTTTTATCCGGGCCAACGGTTAGTCTCCATCCGGGTGTTTACCTGGCTACCTGGCCTCCAGTCAACGCGGCG
>JALYWD010000642.1 GCA_030852885.1 Chloroflexota bacterium
GGGCTCAGGCGGCGGGGGCGGCCAGCAGGGCGGCGCGACGGCCGATACCGAGGCGACGCCAGACGCTGCGGACGCTGACCAGAAGGCAAAGGACCGCGAGGCCAGGCGGAAGGCGCGTGAGGAGCGGCAGAACCAGAACCAGACCGAGGGCACCCCAGCACCGGTCGAGACGCCGCAGGATGTCACGCCCGCCACGCCATCACCAGTCCCCGATGACACGACGGACGACACCGTAGACCAGGACGACGAGGATATCGTCATCGTGGATCAGGACGACACCGAGGTCGATGACACCGACACGCAGGACGCCAGTGATCCGGGCACAGGTGACGACACGCAAGTGGTGGAAACGCCAGTCGTGGAAACGCCGGTGACGGAGGTTCCGCCCACCGATGACGGCACGACCGAGACGACCGATCCCGCGGAGGGGACGGAGCCGGAAACGCCCGCGGATGAATCGCCGGTGACGGAAGACCCCGTGGTGGACCAGACCACCGGCGATGAAGCGGCCCCGGACGACACGCAGACGGTAGACCCGAATGCCGTGACGCAGGATCCGGCGGTTGAGCAGACAGACACCACCACGGACGAGACCGTCGTGGAGCAGACTGCCCCGGAAGAGGTCGTGGTCGAGCAGGCGGCGCCCGAGGAAACCATTGTCGAGCAGACGGCGCCTGAGGGAAATCAAGCGACCGGCGCAGGCGAGGCCGTGCCGGCGGATGGTGCGGCAACCCCGTAACGAGCAGGTCCCGGCGGGGGCGCGAACGCGCTCCCGCCGGCCTATTGCCCTGCCGCGTGTTCAGCGGTACTCTCGCGCAGCCAATGAACGTGTTGAGAGACGATGAACGACGGCAGGGGCATGGCGAACGAGACGCCAGCGGAAACTGACGCGGACTCACAGAGCGCGGATATTCCGGCGGACCATGGGCACGGCCACCACCGGCGCGTCCGCGTGCTGCACCGCATGGCCTGGGCCCAGGCCATGCTGCTGCTCGTGGTCGTCGTGATCGCGCTGCCCATCGTGTTTCGCAGCATGGGTGTGCAACTCACCGACAGTCAGGTGCGCACGCTCTATCTCTTTCCGGAGGGCACCGCGCTCACCGCCCAAACGGTGATGGACGAAAGCAAGTCCGAGAGCTTCTACAACGTGGCCGCAATCAATATCGACGAGGGCGCCGGGACGGTCACGCTGGCCGTCTCGGGGCAACGGGCCTGTACGGCAACCTGCCCCACGATGAAATTCCACCTGGTCTCCCTGGATGACGATGCCGACATCCGGCGCGCCTTGCCACCCTCGGTGCCGATGTCGGTGGAATCCAGCGACCAGATCTTCAGCGCCACGGCGGAGCTTCCGCTGCGTGGGCAACCCAGCAAGTATCCCTTTGACGACTACGTGCTCTGGCTCGGCATCTATGGCACACGCACGGACGGCGATGTGACCAAACCCCTGACGGAGGACAGTATCCGGGGCCATGCGTTCCTGACGGTCCAGAACCAGCTCCGTGACTTCACGATGAAGACTCCCGTCGAGATCAACCCCGACCGCGCCCAGTCCGCCACGGATGTGTTCGATTTCTTCGGCGTCCAGGAGTTGCGCTTCGAGCGCCCCATTCACATGAAGATCCTCACCGCCCTGCTGCTGCTCCTGATCACGGTCTCCGCACTGACCGCAGTCGCCATGCGCGATGTACGTGACCTCATTGTCGGCGTGGGCAGCCTGGTGATCGGGATCTGGGGTGTGCGCTCGATCCTGGTGCCGCAGCCAATCCCGGTCGTGACCAGTGTCGATCTGTCCCTGTCCGTCGTGATCCTGTTCGTGCTGCTGGGGCTTGTGTTGCGCACGGCACAGCATTTGCAACGTACGGCGGAACTGCCATTTGTGGGGCGGCACGACAAGAAACCCTGAGCCTGCGCCTCCGGGCCGAGAGAACGACCGCAAGGGGAGCGCGAGCATTGAGCACAACAACGAGCGATTCAGCGGGTGGGGCTGGTGGGGCCGGCAACGCGTCCGGCATCAGCGGGGTCATGGCCTCACTCAAGCGGCGCCATGCCCAGCTCGTGGCCACGAGCACGCCGTACGCGATCCTGGCGGAGATCGTAGAGGGCTTTCAGCGGCACCAGCCGTCATTGCTGGCCCGGCAGTCTGCCTACTCGCTGCTCTACGCTGTTCCCTCGGTCCTGATCATGCTTCTCTCGCTGGCGGCCATCGTGGACCAGAACACCGGCTCCAGCGTGTCCGCGCCGTTGCGCGAGTTCATCTCCGAGGAAGCCCCGAACGATCTCCAGCCGCTGCTGGACAGCCTGGTGGACTACGCCCTGGTACGAACCAGCCAGAACACCGCGATCGTAGCCGCGCTGGTGGCACTGGGTATCGCGATCTGGAGCGCCGCCGGCGGCGTCGGCGCCATGATGTACTCCATCAACACCGTCTATGGCATCAAGGACACACGCTCCTTCATCAAGGGCACGCTGATTCGGGTCGGCATGACGCTGCTCGGCGGCGTGATGCTGATTGTCGCCTTCATCCTGCTGGCGCTCGGGCAGTTCCTGGTCGAGAGGCTCCCAAGCCTCGGTGTCGATCTCGGGGTGATTTACGGCTTCCTGTCTTCGGGGCCTGTCGTCGCCTTTCTCATCCTCTTCGGCGGCCTGCTGCTGCTCTACAAGGTGGGGCTGGACGCCCCGGCCTCCATCAAATGGCTGCTGCCCGGCACGCTCCTGGCCAGCGTGGCCATTGGCCTTCTCGTGATCCTGATGGATCTCATCCTCACGTACACCAATCCCGGCGCGGCCTACGGCGTGGCCGGGAGCGTCCTCATTCTGCTCTGGTCGCTCTACATGGTCAGCCAGATTGCCGTGATCGGGGCCATCGTGAACGCGGTGCTCGGCAAGCGCTATGACCGCCGTCTGATCGAGGCGCTCTACCGCCGCCCGGCTGACCTGGCCAGCAGCAAGGACATTGCCGTTTCGGTCTATCACTAACGACAACCTCGCGGCATTGTGCGCTCCAACGCCGTGCAAGAAGCCGTGTCAACTCGAGAACGGCGCCCGCGGGCAGGTGTGAGGTGGCGTCACCTCTCGCGCGTCGTCCTGAGCGCAGTCGAGCGATCTCGTCCCCCAACCGCCACGGTCCGAAGTCACACCCATCTACACGTGTCATCTCGAGCGCAGTCGAGCGATCTCGGCCTTGCCTACTACCGAGCAACGAGGCCCGCACCCGAAGTCCCTGGCGCCCTCGTACCCTGCGGCCGGTGAACGAGATCCCTCTTCCGTCGGGATGACATCGGAAGGTGGACGACACCTCGAACCGTCGTGACCAGTGATGCCGAGATCTCTCGAATCCGCTCGAGATGACACATGGGGTGAGGTGTGCTGGGGAGTAGGCGAGATGCAAGAGGGAACGACGAGGTGGCAACTGCGGTACGTTGAAAGAGTGCCGTGGCTGATCACGGGCAATCTGCTCACTGGGGAGAGACAGGGTGAAACTGGGCCTCGGGCTGTATCGCGGGATGCTGACTCCGGAGAACTTCCGCTTCGCACGGCAGGCGGGCGCAACGCACATCGTGGCGCACTGGGTCGATTACTTCAGCAGCGGCCCGCGTATCCCGCAGTCGCAAAGCCGTGACCAGGGCTGGGGCGTTATCCAGAACCAGGGGAAGCTGTGGAGTGTGGAAGACCTCACAGCGCTGCGCGAGGCCGTGGAAGCCGAAGGGCTGACGCTGGCTGCCATCGAGAACCTCGATCCTTCCCACTGGCACGATGTCCTGCTGGATGGCCCGCGCAAGGCGGAGCAACTGGAGGACGTCAAGACGATCATCCGCAACATGGGCGCGGCCGGCATCCCCACCCTGGGCTACAACTTCAGCATCGCCGGGGTGTGGGGGCACGTGGTGGGGCCGTGGGCGCGTGGCGGCGCGGAGTCGGTCGGGTTCTCGGCGGCGAACGGCCCGGCGCAAGCGCCGATCCCGCACGGCATGGTCTGGAACATGACCTACGATCCCGGCGCCCCAGACGGCGACATCGGCGAGGTCACGACGGAACAACTCTGGGCACGCCTGTCCGATTTTCTGCAAGCCATCGTGCCCGTGGCCGAAGAGGCGGGGGTGAGGCTGGCCGCCCATCCGGACGACCCGCCGCTGGAGAGCCTGCGCGGCGCGGCCCGCCTGGTCAACCGACCCGAGCTGTACCAGCGGCTGCTCGACATCTACCCCAGCCCCAGCAACGCCCTGGAGTTCTGCCAGGGCACCATCGCCGAGATGCGCGGTGAGATGGATGTCTACGCGGCGATTGACCGCTACAGCCGCCAGGGGAATATTGCCTACGTCCACTTCCGCAATGTGCGCGGCAAGGTGCCGGAGTACCACGAGGTCTTTGTGGACGAGGGCGACGTGGACATGGTGGAGGCACTGCGGATCTACCACCGCAATGGCTACGACGGCGTCATCATTCCGGATCACACGCCACAGATGGAGTGCGCCGCCTCGTGGCACGCCGGCATGGCCTACGCGCTCGGCTGGCTGCGCGGCACCCTGCGCTTCATCGAGGCCGAGTCTGTTTCCTGATCAGTAGGAGGCCGTCTCGACGCTCGCGGCCGCCCCGGATCTATGCCGTACAACTCAAGCAGTAACTCGTCTCGGATCTCTCGACCATCTTCGATCAAGGTTTCCAGATCGCGCCCTCCGTCGAGCAGAGCGGCGCCCAATTCGTCGAGCGCGGCGTTCAACTCGGCGTTCTGGGGTATGGGCG
>JALYWD010000647.1 GCA_030852885.1 Chloroflexota bacterium
CTCCAGGGCGGCCAGGCGCGCCTGGGTGGCGGCGGCTTCGTCCGCCGCAGCCTGCGCCGCTGTCGCCTGATGATGGGCGGCCTGCTGTTTGGCGGCTCCCCTGGAGTTCACCGCATTCATGGTGACACTGGCGGTGCCGGCGATAACAGCCGTCTGCGCCATGGTGCCGAGGATTCCGGGTCCACCGCGTCGTCGTCGCATGTCTGGTGATCCTTTTCGTTGTCTCGTCGTAACGATCAAGCCGTGTGCAGCTAGCTGGTGGCGGCGATAACCTCTTCGATGACGCTGTTGGGAATGCGCTCGTTCAGGAGCACCTCGCCGCTGGAGGCGCGCACCGCCTGGGCGAAGCGGGTGGCCCAGACATTCTCGAAGAGCATGATGCCAGCGGAGGAGCCGTTGTCGAGTGATGCGGCCAGCTCGTAGGCATCCTCGTCGTTCAGCAATTCGGTGACATCAGTGAGCAGCGGCGCGTACTGGCTGGCGAGATCGGGCGTGAGGTCGCCGAGCTCGAAGACGGCGACGCTCCCCTCGGCATCCTTGCGGATGAAGAGCAGATCGACGATGTGCACCAGGCCATCGTTGACCAACTCGGTCATGGCGGGAACCAGGTCACCGCTAATCTGATCGCCCGGGAAGCGGATCATGAGCATTTCTATGGGGCCGAACGCCATTGTGCCTTTACTCCTACGTACAACGCGAATGCGCGAAACGTGAATCGACTTCTCGTGTCTTGATCTAACTCCATCGTGTCTCGAAGCACGGGGGTTACCGCTTTAGAACGGCCACCACAGCGGCACCAGGAACACCGCCACCACCAGGTAGACGAGCATCACCGGCAGGCCCAGCTTCCAGTAATCCCCGAAACGATAGCCGCCCGGCTCCATCACCATCAGGTTACCCGGCGTGGCGATGGGCGTGAGCAGCGCCGCCGCCGAGGCGACGTTGATGCACATGAGGACCGCCAGGGGCGAAAGATTCATGTCGGCGGCCACGGAGAGCCCGATGGGGATGAGGATAAGGGCGGTGGCGGTGTTGCTGATGAGCTGCCCGAGGATGGCGGTGATGAGGAAGAGGCCCAGCAGCAGGACGTACGGCCCGTACCCGCCGACGGCGTTGATGATGCCCCCCGCCAGCAGTTCCGCCGCACCGGTGTTGGTGATGGCGGTGGAGAGCGGGATCATGGCAGCGACCAGGATCAGCGTGGTCCAGTTCAGGGAGCGCTGTGCCTGCTCCGAGGTGACCACCCCGGTCAGCACCATCGCGATGGCGGCCACGAGGCAGGCAATGGCGGCAGGCACGAGGTTGAACGTGAGCAGCAGCACCATCCCGGCCATGACCAGGATGGCCGGGATGACGCGCGGCCCGAGGGGCGCGGCCTGGCGGCGGATGGCATCCGGGGAATCCACCAGGACCACATTGGGATCACGCGTGTGTTGGTCCAGGGCTTCCCAGCGACCCTGCAGGAGCATGGCGTCCCCGGCCTGCAGCGTGATGTTCTGCATGCCTAGATCGGTATCGTGGCGCTGCACGCCCAGGATGACCAGCTTGCCACTGTCGGTGACCTGGCCGGGGAAGACCGTTTCCCCGATGTAGTTGGAGCGCGGGGCCACGATGACTTCGGCCACGCCGAAGTCGTGGCTGAGCAGGCCGAGCGTGGCGGGCGATGCGTCCAGATCTGCGCCGATGGTGAGGTGGTTATCCCCGGCAAAGCGGGCGATATCGGATTGCGGGCCGCGTACCACCAGCACGGTGCCGGAGGTAATCGCTTCGTTCTGGAGCGGGATGCCGTGTTCATTCAGGACGCCGACGATGTGCAGGGTGGGGAATGCGTCGCCTGCATTGGCGCGGTTGGCGAGGAGGCCGCTGAAGCGCGAGGCCGGGGAGACGCTGAGGCGGACCAGGGATTCGTTGGCGATGTACTGGCTCAGCAGATCCTGCGGCAGCCGGCTGAGATCACGGGTGAAAGCGCGCGCGGTGCGGTTGGGCAGCAAGCGCTCGCCGAAGAAGACGACGACGAGGATGGTGCCGATGAGGAGCGGGATACCCACGCGCGCGAACTCGAAGAAGCCCAGGCTGTAGTTCCCGGTACTGAGCGCGGCCTCCAGCACCAGCACGTTGACGGGGGAGCCGGTGAGCACCAGCATCGAGCCCGCGTGGGCGGAAAAGGCCAGCGGCAGCAGCAACTGAGCCGGGGACATGCCCAGGCGCACGGCCAGCACCACGCACATGGGAAAGAGCGCGGCCACCGCCCCATTCGGCGTAATCAGCGCGGAGAGGACCGCGCTGATGAGCATGGTGAAGACGATGAGGCGCACGCGGCTGCCGCCGGCATGCTGCACCAGCAACTGCCCGGCCCAGGTGGTGAGCCCGGCGGCGTCCAGCCCTTCCGCCACCACGAAGAGGGCGGCGATGAGGATGAGGGTGGGGGAGCCGAACCCCTCGAAAATCTCCTGCATGGTGAGGACGCCGCTGGCCCAGAGCGAGAGGGCAACCAATAGGGCGACCGTGGCCACCGGCAGGCGGTTCCAGATAAAGAGCACGATGGCCACGACCAGGATGCCGAGGGTGATGGTGATGTCGTTCATGAGGGGGAGCCACTTCGTTCAGGGGGAGACGGCCTGTGGGCCTTAGGGGGAGACGCGCTGCGGCGCTTGGGGGGAGACGCTGCGCTTAGGGAATGAGGGAATAAGGCACGACGAACTGGCGGTGCTGGTTCGCACTCTTTCTTTCTCCTCATTCCCTTACTCCCCAAGGCCCGCAGGCCGTCTCCCCCTGAGCGCGTGAGCGCGTCTCCCCCTCGCACTACGGCATAACCACCGGGTAGCCGGGGCCGAGCGGGATGCCGAGGGCGTACCAGATGACGAAGAAGATGACCCAGGTGATGAGGATGATGAACATGTAGGGGATCATCAGGGAGATGATGGTGCCGATGCCGACGCTCTTGTCGTAGCGCTGGGCCACGATGACGATAAAGGGCAGATAGACCATGAGCGGCGTCACGACGTTGATCGGGGAATCGCCGATGCGGTAGGCCGCCAGCACGGTCTGCGGAGCAATATCCAGGCGCATGAAGAGGGGTACGAAAATCGGCGCGAAGATGGCCCACTTCGGGAGCACGCCGGGGATGATGATATCCAGCACGCAGACAATGAGGATCATGCCGATGAGCAGCATGATCGGGGGGACGCTGGCCTGTTCCAGCGCCTGCGCCATGCCGCCCGCGATGATGTTCGGCATGTTGCTCCAGTTGAAGAGCGCAATGAACTGGCTGATGAGCAGCAGGATGAAGATCAGCCCGGACAGGCTGGCGAAGGTCTTGGTGATCCCGGCGATGATGTCATTGTTGCTCTTGATCGTGCCTGCGCCGCGGCCATAGCCGATACCGGCAACCAGGAAGAGCATGGAAATAATGAAGATGAGGC
>JALYWD010000660.1 GCA_030852885.1 Chloroflexota bacterium
CTCGGCCAGGATGTCCGTGGCGTCGTCTGGGTCGATGGCCTCGAGGAGATCGGCCGCTTCTTCGCGTGGCTGCAGGCGCAGAATCGCCGCAGCGTTTGCGGGGTCAAGTTCTTCCAGGATTTCAGGAAGCTCAGCCGGGGGGATGGTTGCGATCAGGATGGCGACTTCGTCGTCATCCAGGCGCACTAGGATGTCAGCCCAATCGGAGGGACCGAGGCGGTCCGTCAAGCCGCGAATCCCGAGATCTTCTCGCTCCGAGATCAACTCGCGAATCTCTTCGAGCAGCTCGTCCGTCGCCATCGTCACTCCGTGTAGCGGAAGCCAGAGGGTTGCCTGGTTGAAGTGTTGCCGCCCGGCTGGCTGATGTGCGATTGCGCTGGCCGTCTCCGGTCAATGCGCAGCGCCCGGAGCGCGGCGAGTGTAGGAAGCTGCCGGTATCACGTCAAGACGGGGGGATAGTCCTCAGGTGCTGTGACTCGGTGTCCACCTGGGTGGAGGGCGGCCCCATGCCCGCGTGCTCGGTCAGCCAGTTTGCCACGTCCGGCATCCAGTCCTGCAACTCGTCATAAAGTCCGTGAGCGCCGTCAGGATACCAGAGCAGTGTTCCGCGGGGGCCAGCCGCCGCGCAGTAGCGTAGCGCCTCCTCGGGCGGCACGATCAGGTCACGCCCGGCCCCGAGCACCAGCACGGGTGACGAGGTGTGCTCAATCACCCCCGGTAACGCGAACTCCGCGCACAGCCGGCGCGCCTCCTCCACGCCGCCGGCGATGGCCGCGATATGGCGCCGCATGAGGGGGGGTGTGTGGTTGAACCAGGGACGCGGATCGTAGGGCGGGGTCACGGCTATCAGGGCGCGCACGCGGCGGTCATGCGCGGCGGCGCGCGCCGCCACGGCACCGCCCAGGCTGAACCCCAGCAGGGCGACCCGGCTGGCATCGAGAGCCGGGTCCAGCTCGGCAAAGGCAAAGAGGCCGTGCGTGAGATCGTCGCAGTCCGCGGTCGGCTCCATGGTCAACGCACTCTCGCCGCTACCGGGCCAGTCAAGCGCCAGCACGGCGAATCCCCGGGCCCGCAGGGGCACCGACCAGAGCAGCGTTTCTTCCTTGCTGGTTGATGAGCCGTTCAGGAAGACCACCAGGGGCGCCGGGCCGCCAGAATTGTCAGGCAGGGCCAGGTAGGCCGGCAACCTGGCGGTGCGCCACCAGATCTCCACACGCCGCACGTCCGGCTGCAGCACGCGCGTGGCCTGCGCGTAGAGCGTGGAGCAGGCATCGCGCAGGGTGCGCACCTTGCGCAGATCGTCAAAGACCAGGATGCTGGCGATGTGATACGCCAGCGCCGCGTGCCGCTGGGCCAGGGCGGCCTCGGCCCGGCGGCGCATGCGCTGGTGGGTGCGGGATTCGCTCAGGAACCGCTGCGCGGCCCACGTCCAGGCCAGGTCCCAGTCCGTGATAGCGCGCACTTTGCGCAGTGCCTCCAGCGTGATATCCGGCGGCAGATCCATGGCGGCCAGGCGGCCACCACTCATCAGGGACAGCCCGGCCGCGCCAAAGAGGCGCAGGTAGGCATCGATCCGGCGCTGGTCCGCCAGGAGCGCCAGGCGCCAGGCAAGCGCCGTGCGGCGCGGAATGAGTGGACCCTGGAGCGCGTAGCTCAAGACGTGTTCGTCCAGGAGCGTTCGCGGGCGTGCCAGAGAGCCTGCCGGACCAGCAACGCCTGCGATTCGAAGCGGCAGGTGATGGTAATGCGATCAATGCGCGGGTAGGAGCGGCGCAAGGCCGCGATCAATTCATTGACTAGCGTCGTGATGGCGGTCTGGGTGTCATCCGGGCTGGCGGCGGAGTCTACGCCGAGCAGGGGCAGCGCGAGCGTGTAGTGCGGCGCGGCCGAGGCGACGTTCAGGATGGCAGGTACCGCCCGCCGGACGTACTCCGGGCGGGCCCGTTCGCCCAGGGCGGGGTGAACCGCCGCGTGAATGACCGCGGCCACACCCCGTTGGGAGAGCCCGGCCGCGCCGGTCAGGACAGCGGTGCCCAGGTCAAGGGGGGCCAGCGCCATGGCTTCGCGCTCGATCTCGGAGCCACCGAGCGAGCGCAGGCCGCTCAAGCCTGGCGTAGACAACGCGCCGAGGACGCCCCGCCGGTTCGCCGGGAGCACGATCATTTCCGCGCCTTGCGCCAGCAGATCCCCGACCGCCACCGAGACGAGGGTGCGGCCAAACGGGAACTCAACTGGCAGCCTGGGCTCATTCACGCGCGTCCTCTCGGGGTTGGGGGCATTCGCAGCGTACCCGGCATGGGCCTGCGCGCCAAGATGTGCCAGAAGGTCACGCCCGGGAGACAGCGAACCCCGCTCTTGCCCAGGCAAGAGCGGGGCCGGCGTCAGCGGCTGTGCGATCAGGAAATTTCGACGGCTTCGCCCGTTTCGGTCGGCACGATGATCTCGCCGATTGGCTGCACCGGGCCGTCCGTCGGCGGCTCCATGCGGATCGAGGCGTTGTCGTAATTGTCATCGACGACCGTCTCGATCTGGCCGCGCATTTCCGGGCTATCCGGGTCGTAGGCCGGGGTGCCGCTGCCGAAGCCCGCCGGCACCACAACTGCCAGCGTGTTCGGATCGAGCAGCGCGCCCGTTGCCGGATCAATCAGCAGGCCCGTCTGCAAGTGCACCTCGTAGCTGGTGCGCGGGTCGATCACGCGGCCATTGACACGGTCCAGCAGGTAGCCGGTAGTCGGATCAATCAGGTAGCCCGTGGCCGGGTCAATCTCCATCCCCGTGGCGGGATCGATGCGCGGAGCCTCCTCGGTCGTCGTGGCGCTCTCGGCGCCCGTTGCGCCCTCGGCGCTCATGCCGTCATCGTAGACCGCGGGATCGTCGTAGCCGGTCCCGTCGTCATATACAGCCGGATCGTCGTAGACCGGCGGCTCTTCCACGGGATACCCGGTCTCCTGCTGCAGTTCAGCGGGTGCGGCCTCCTGCTGGAGGTCCACCGGAACGTCCTGCATCATCGGGCTTTCCGAGCCGGTCCAGGCCAGGGGTTCATCGACATAGGCCGTCTGCGGGTTTTCGTAGGAACCGCCGTTCTTGCGATCCTTGTCTTTCTTGCCGTTCCGGTTGCGCGTATCCGTGGTTTCGGTCCACGTGTCCTCGGGGGCCTGCGTTTCCGCCTCGGCCAGGGCCGCGTCATCCAGCGTGCCTTCCGGGATCAGCGCCGCGATCCCCGGATCACCGTCATATTCTTCGGCCAGTTGCGGCGCTTCACTGCCCGTTGGGTCACCCGTGCTTTGGTCCTCGCCTTGCTCCGGGGTCGGCGTGCCGTCCGTGACCGGGGTCGGCGTGACAGGCAGGAAGGACTGGTCCGGCTGCATCGGGTTCATCGGAGCCGGAGGCAGGCTGATGTCCGGGGCCTGGCCCGCGCCTTCCAGGGCGGCGATAGCTTCCAGCGGAACCGGGCCGACCGGGCGGGTGGCTTCCGGCGCGGCGGATTCCCCGCCGGTCGTGTCGCCATCCTTTTTACCGTCATCGGTGGCGTCGGCCGGGATATCGGACTGCTGATCGACGACAGGCTCAGGCTCGGTGCCCTGCGCCGCCGCCGCATCTTCCACCGGCGCGGTATCGGCCGTCTCCCCGCTGGCGGCAACGTCTTCCGGCGCAGCCTCCTGGGCGATCTCGACCGGTGCGGTGTC
>JALYWD010000676.1 GCA_030852885.1 Chloroflexota bacterium
CCGTCGCCAGGATGGGCCTGACCGCTTCCTCGTAGAAGAGCCCACACAGGCGGATGCCCGGGATGAAGGCCGGGCTATCGGTCTCCGCAGGAACGGGGACATCCTCAGGTGACGTCATTGGGTATCACTGGGGAGATGGAGCAAGCCCGCTGTGCTACCTCCCAAATCGACTCCTGGCCGGATGAGGTACGACAAGGGCCACGGCATGGCTTCCTGCCCAGGGCTTTCTCCACTTTATCACGCCATTTTCTGATACTGTCTTCAGGTTATGAGGACTGTGCAAAGGTCATCGTCTCTCGCGTCCCTCCCGCTCCCTCGCACGCGCCTGATCGGCCGCGAGGCAGAGCGCGCGATTGCTTGCGCGTTTCTGCTCGATGACGCCGTGCCGCTCCTGACGCTGACCGGACCCGGCGGTGTTGGCAAGACGCAATTGGCGCTTGCGGTGGCGTCCGACGTCCAAAACGCATTCGCGGACAGTGTGATCTTCGTTGACCTTGCGCCGGTCAGTGATCCGCAGGTTGTGGTGACGACGATTGCCGCCGCACTGGGTGTCGCGCCGGGCGGCGATGGCGACATTTCCACCAGCATCGTTGCCCAACTCCAGCCGGCGCAGGTGCTGCTCGTCCTCGACAACTGTGAACACCTCATCGCCCCGGTAGGCAACCTCATCTCTGTACTGCTCGCGGGCTGTCCCGCGCTCCAGGTGTTGGCGACCAGCCGTGCCCCGTTGCGCCTGCGCGAGGAACAACTCCTGCCCGTTCCGCCACTGGCGGTGCCGGCGACTGGCGCAGATGTCAGAGTGCTGCGGACCGTACCTGCCGCCATGCTCTTTGCACAGCGAGCACGGGCCGTCTATCCGCGGTTTGCCCTCACAGAGCAGAATGCGGTGGCTGTGGCCCAGATCTGCCAGCACCTGGATGGGTTGCCACTTGCCATAGAACTGGCGGCGGCACGCTCGAATCTGCTGTCACCGGCCGCCCTGCTGGCATTGCTCAGCCATCGCCTGCAGGTGCTGGGCACCGGACCCATAGATGCCCCGGCCCGGCACCACACGCTGCACGACGCGATTGCCTGGTCCTACGATCTGCTCGAACCGGGGCAGCAACGGGCCTTCCGTCACCTGGCCGTCTTCGTTGGTGGCTGGACACTGGAGGCCGCGGCTGCCGTCTGCGGGTTGCCCGTGCCAGAGATGCTGGCGTGCCTGGACGCCCTGGCCAATCAGAGCCTGATTGTGCGTCGAATGGATGCGGATGCGCCAGTACCTCGCTTCACCATACTGGAGACGATCCGCAAGTTCGGGCTGCTACGCCTGAACGAGAGCGATGAGGATGCCGCTACCCATGGTCGCCACGCTACGTATTTCCGCGACATGGTTGTCGCTCTCGATCTGTTCTACGCCTTTCCCGGGGACGCAGCGTGGCTCGCGTCTGTCGCGCCGGAAGAGGCGAACTTCCGCCAGGCTCTGGAATGGTCCCATGCTCGCAGCGACGCCCGCTCCCTGAGCGAACTCTGTAGCGGCCTCTCGCCGTTCTGGATCACCCGTTCGCAGTCTGTCGAGGGCTTGTGCTGGCTGGACCTGGCCATCGCCAGCGACAGGGACCTGCCGACGGTCCTGCGTGCACAATGCCGTGATTCCGCAGGTCTGTTTCTCCTCCAACACGGTGATGTTGCCGCTGCCTCGCCGTTCCTCAACGAGGCGGTGGCCATGGCTCGCGCCAGCCACGATCTGCGCCTGCTCAGGCACACACTCCAAACACTCGGCAATCTTGAGCTTGCTCAGCATGACTGCGAGCGGGCAATGGCGCTCCATGAAGAAGCGGAGCAGGCCGCACGCGCAGTCGAATCGGCGAGCCCGAATGGCGGTCTGTATGTCGGGACTCAGCTCTGTTTGCAGGGACTGGTTGCGCAGCAGGCTGGTGATACCGCGACGGCACTTGAGCGCTTCAACGCAGGCATCCCCTACCTGCGAGATCCTGGAGGGCATCGCCGACTCGGCATGATGCTGGGAGAACTCGGGATACTCCAGATCATGATCGGCCGGTTGCACGATGGTGCTTCGAACCTGGTTCAGTCGGTGGCCATGACCTGGCATGCAAACTATGAGACGGCACTTATCCGGTCACTGCGAGGGGTGAGTGCCGTCGCTGCGATCTCAGATCAGGCAGTCGCTGGCGCACACCTGCTTGGTGCGGCCGCGGCCATCAAGGCCCCCACGCCGTTCCTCTCCATCCGGGCGGCGCCCGACAACGACATTATCGAATGGTCGTTCACCCACCTGGCCCGCCGCCTGGAACCAGCGGACCTGGAACGTGCCCGGCGGTTCGGGGCCGAACTCACAACTGAGCAGGCCGTGTCGCTCGCCCGTGAGGTGATGCGGCCGGTCGTTGGCGATGCCCGTGTCTCCGAGATATGGCAGGACACCCAGGCGCCTGATCCAGGGCCCGCCCCTGCGCCTTCTCGGATGGAAAGCAATCTGGCACAGGAACTTCCGCTCGCCCAGTTCCCCCTCACGCGCCGGGAGCAGGAGACCCTGGTGCTCCTCTGCCAGCGCTGGACCGATACCGAAATCGCCACCCACTTCTCCATCAGCCCACGCACGGTCAACCGCCACGTCTCCAACATCCTGGCCAAGCTTGGGGCGTCAAACCGCCGCGAAGCCGCGGCCATTGCCGTGCGCGGTGGGCTCGCCTGACCGCAATTACCCCAGCATTCAGGCAAGAAATACGCAATTCCTACCCATGACAGATTCGCGGCATCAGTCCACGATGAGATCGCGCTCCGCAACCCCACAACACAGGTCGTGGAGGCTGGTTCTTCAGTCGGAAGACCAACGAACGCGTGAGAAAGGTGGTCGTGATGTCCAGTGAAACACTTCACGGTCGTGTCAACACTGCCGGGAAATCAGACCGGCGGGCAGTCCTGGCCGGGGCAGCAAGTGCGGCGGCCGGGCTTGTCAGCCACCTCCACGCTCCAGCCAGCGCCGCCCAGGACGCCACGGCGACAAGCGAGACCACACGGGCCACCTTCGTCCTGGTGCCGGGCCAGTGGACCGGCGCGTTTGTCTGGCACCTGGTTACGCCGCTGCTGCGGGCTGCCGGTCATAATGTTTACGAGGTCACCTGCACCGGGCTCGGAGACCGGGTCCATCTCGCCAGCCCGACGATCGATCTCGATACCCACATCACCGATGTCGTCAACACCATCGAGTTCGCCGACCTGCACGACGTCGTCCTCGTCGGTCACAGCTACGGTGGAATGATCATCACCGGGGTGGCTGAACGGGTGCCCGAGCGGTTGCGGCTCCTGGTCTACCTCGATGCCGACCTGCCCGCCGACGGCCAGAACGATTACGAAGTTGTTCCTCCCGAGCAAGCCAGGGAATTCATGGTCGAGGACATCATGGCCAGCGTGGAGATGGACACGCTCGGCTTCCGCCCGGTCTTCCCCGCAATCGAGGAGTGGCTGCGCGGTGCGATCAACGATCCGGATGAGGCGGAGTGGTTCATCTCGCGCCTGGTGCCACATCCGCTCCTGAGCGACCAGCAGCGCATCGAGCTTGGCAACCCGGCAGCCGCCGCGTTGCCTCGGGCCTACATCCTGTGCACTGGCGACAAGGATATGGAAGCCGATCCGCAAACGGACTTCCTGGTGCTGACCGCCGAGCGGGTTCGCGCAGACCCCAATTGGACAGTCATCGAGATGGATGATACCCACATGGTCAACCTCAACGACCCAGAGGGCACGGTGGAGGCGTTCCTGTCCCTGCTGTAATCGCAGCGTACGAAACGCTGACTCAGCAACAACTCCTACTCGGGGCAGCACCAGGGAGGTCCCGGCGCGTCGTAAAGCTCACGGAGCCAATGCCACGCCGCTCCCGCGCTGCCCCGCTCCTGTCTCCCTGATAACCAAAGAGGCAGTAGCGATGCATCGCCGGCTCTCGTGCGCTGCCCTCCGCTCCATCACGCGAAGTTCTGATACCGTTGTCATTGTTGTCCAGCGTCTCAGGGGAGGTGTCGGTTCGAGGTGGCAACCCTCCTCAGGTGTCAGCCTGAGGGTGGAGGCGACCTCAAACGGACATTTCTCCTGAGACGGACCACTTGGCGGCTCGGCATGGGTCATCAACTCTGGCGCCCCACCCGCCCACGTACGTGCTTCGGGGGCGGTGCGCCGGGTCGGTTTCGCCCATCACGATCAGGCCGTTTGATGCGCGACAGATGGAGAAAATCCGAAGGAGCAGCCAGTGGCCGTCACCGACAACGCCTTCCAGCCGCCAGCGGAGCTACGCACGGACGAGTTTCTGCTGCGGCCCATCCGCGCCACCGATGCCGAAGCTGACTACGCGGCGGTGATGGAAAGCAGGGAGTTCCTGCGTCCGTGGGAACAGTCGGGCTGGCCGGAAGACGACTTCACGGTGGACGCGAACCGCCAAGACCTCGCCAAACTCGAACGGCGGCACGCGGACGGCGAGTCCTTTACCTACACCGTGCTGGACGCGGCCGGGTCGCAGTGTCTGGGGTGTGTCTATCTCTTCCCGACCTCCGCGCCCATGTACGCACGGCCGCAGATCGCCGCCACCGGTGGTGAAGCGTGGTCAGCCTATGAGCTGGCCATCTACTTCTGGGTACGCACGTCCCGCCTGGCTGACGGGCTGGACCAGCGGCTGCTCGCCGCGCTCGGCCCATGGCTCGCGCAGGAATGGGGCGTTGAG
>JALYWD010000405.1 GCA_030852885.1 Chloroflexota bacterium
CCGGCGTGCCCTCGCTCGTCCCCGTAGAAGAGGTGGTAGGCGGAGACATCGTCCTGGTTGACCGTCTTCTTGACGAGGCGCAAGCCCAGCACGTTCGTGTAGAACGCCAGGTTCTGCTTCGCGTTCGCGGTTACGGCAGTGACGTGGTGCAGGCCGCTGAAATCCATGGGCAGGCTCTTTCTATGGCAATGAGTGACAGCCAGATGCTGCCGGTGAAGGCTGCACTAATTGTGCCCGGTGAAGAAGCGCAGCACCGAGTAGATGACCCAGGCGAGCGCAATACAGGCTGGCAGCGTGATCACCCAGGCGCTCACGATGCGCCCGGCAATGCCCCACCGCACGGCCGAGAGGCTGCGCGTGGAGCCCACGCCGAGAATTGCCGATGAGATCACCTGCGTCGTGGAGACGGGAATGCCGAGCCGGCTGGCAACCTCGATCACCGTGGCGGCGGCCGTTTCCGCCGCGAAGCCATCGATAGTGCGCAGCTCCACCACCCCGAAGCCCATCGTTTTCACGATACGCCAGCCACCCATGGCCGTACCCAGGCCCATAGCGCCAGCCGCGGCCAGGATCACCCACAAGGGCACATGCCACTCACTACCGCTCCAGCCGAAGTAGCTGGCCAGCGCCATGGTCAGCACGCCCATCGTTTTCTGGGCGTCGTTGCTACCGTGACTGAACGCCATGTACGCGGCGGAGACGATCTGCAGCTTGCCAAAGACTCGGTTGACCTTCGACGGCCGCGACCGCGCGACGATCCAGAGCAACACCATGAGCAGCAGCAGCGCAGCCGCGAAACCGAAGACCGGAGAGAGCACGAGCCCCTGCAGCGTTTTGGCAATACCGGAGAAGTCGATGGCATCCACGCCGCCGGAGGCCAGCCCGGCGCCGACGATGGAGAAGATAAGCGCATGGCTGGAGCTGGAGGGCACGGCCACCCACCAGGTGAACAGGTTCCAGATGATGGCCGAGACCAACGCTGCGATTACCAACTGCTGCGTGGCAACCGCCGGCGGCACGATGCCGCGTCCAACCGTGCTGGCGACCGCCGTCCCGGACAAGGCGCCAACCACATTGAGGACCGCCGCCATGCTTACGGCCTGGCCTGGGGTCAGGACCCGCGTCGCAACCGAGGTTGCAATGGCATTGGCCGTGTCGTGAAAGCCGTTCACGAAATCGAACGCCAGGCCCAGCGCAATAATCAGCACCAGGGTGGCCAGGGCTGGCTCAACCATTCTTGAAGTAGATGCCTTCCAGCACGTCCGCCACGTCTTCCGCGCGGTCCGTTGCGTCTTCAAGCAGCCCACAGATCTCACCCCAGCGCATCTGGGAGATCAGGTGAGGAATATCTGTCACTCCGTCGTAGAGAATGGCGAGTTTCTGGTTGAGCGTGTCATCTGCCTCGTTCTCCAGCCGGTGCGTTTCCAGTACCACGCGGCGAATTTCTTCGCCACGCTTGCCGACCTCCGCCAGCAGCGGCATGGCCCTGGCCAGCAACAAGGCCTGCTCGTGCAGGATGCGAGCGAGGAGCGTCGCCGCGTTCTTTTCACCCTCCAGCCGGTAGAGCACCAGCCGCTTGCCGGCTTCCTCAGCGTCATCGACGAGGTCATCCAGCTTCACGGCCAGGTCGCGAATATCGTCTCGGTCCAGGGGCGTCACGAAGGTACTGTTCAGGGCACTGAAGATGCGGTGCGTGATTTCGTCGCCGCGGTGCTCCAGGTCCTGCAGCAGGTGAACGTTCCGTTCGCGGTCCCCGACGTTCGACACCACATCCAGCAGCACCCTGGTCACTTCGGCCGCGTTGTCCGCCGATTCCTGGAACTGATCGAAAAACTGCTCGTCCCGCGGCAGGAACCGCGCCAGAACCATGACCCACTCCTCACGCCACCGCGACGGCAGACGCTCGCCTGCGGCGCTCATGCGGCAAAATGCTGAAGGAATGCTAACTGCCCGGAGCCAGATGCGCCCTACCCGGGCGAGGGGGATTCGCCATCGACCCGGTAGCCATTGTGCTCGTCCTCATCGCGGCAGTACTGCACGCCAGTTGGAACCGCCTGCTGCATGCCGTGGATGACCGCGTGGCGGCCATGTCTGTGGCTGGTATCGCCACCGGCGTGCTGATGCTGCCCGCCATCCTGATCTGGCCACCGTGGGCGGTGTGGCCCTCCATCCTGGCCTCGGCGACGGCGCACACCTTCTACGCCCTGGGGCTTTCCGCCGCGTACAAGCGTGGCGCGCTCTCCGTGGCCTACCCGCTCGGGCGCGGCGTCGCGCCGCTGCTGGTAACCATTGGCGGTTGGCTGCTGCTGGCGGAAACGCCGGGCGCCACAGCAATCGTCGGCGCGGTGCTGCTGGCGGTGGGCCTGGCCAGCATCGCGATCGCCGGCGGACGTTCCGGCCAGCACGCCGCCGTCATCTTCGCCCTGCTGACCGGGGTCACCATCGCCAGCTACTCCGTGGTCGATGCCGGCGCGGTACGGCAGGTGGCCCCGGCCGGGTACATCGGGGCGGTACTGGGCCTGCAGGGGATCATCCTGGCGGGCATCCTGCACGGGAACATGCCCCGGCTGCGGGGCGGCGTGCGCCACGGCCTGTTGATCGCGGTGGGCTCGCTGGCCGCCTACCTGCTCGTGCTCTACGCCTTCCGCCTCGCGCCAGCCGGGCGCGTCTCCACCCTGCGCGAGTCCTCCGTGCTCATCGGCATTCTGCTCTCCCGGGAGCGCCCGGCCCCCATCGTCTGGCTGGGCGCCGGGCTGGTGCTGGCCGGGGCACTGCTGGCCGCGTGGTAGCTGAGCCGCTACGCGCGAGGTTGCGCCCACGGTGGTTCTGGCACCACCAGTGAGAAGAGTCCGACCAGGAGGGCGAAGGGCAAAATCCAGAAGATTTCGCGCGGCCAATGAAGTATGGGGCCGCTTGCGATCCCAACAAACCAGAGTGCGGTAGCGGCCAGTAAGAGTCCCAACCAACTAACCGCGGAGACAGACCAGCGGAGCCCAACTGCCAAGGCCATGAGCAGACACGCCCACAAGGTCAGGTAGCCGTACCACGCGAACGACAGTAGCGATATCGGGGCAACCAGCAAGAAGGCAGCCAGAGCAAATGGCCACGAGCGAGCCCGCAGCGCGACGTAGAAACAACAGAAGCTGATGGCCAGCATTGCCCAGAATGCCTCTGCCCCTGACATTGCCACTGCTCCCCTGCGTTGCGATCACTCCGCAGCAATGGACACGCCTGTATTCTATCCTGCTCTTGCTCCGACACGAATACCGGGAGGCTCCTCGTGGGCAAGGAAGCAGATATCCGGGCGGAGGTTGGTGATGCCGCCGGCGAGGTACACGCACTCCTGGCGCGGGATGAACTGATCCTGCGTGGTGAGATTCGCCGCCGCTTTCCCCGGACCGCGTTGCAGGATGTGACCGTGGCAGACGGCGTGCTCAGCTTCACCGGCTCCGGCCAACCCGTGCGGCCGCACCTGGGTGACGCCGCCGCAATGTGGCATACGGCCATCACCACGCCGCCACCCAGCCTGCGCGCGAAGCTCGGGCTGAACACGGGCGCCAAAGCCCTGCTGCACGGCGCCTGCGATGACGCCGACCTCTCTATCGCGCTCGATGGCGCGCTGACGAACAATGGCACGGAGGCAGCCATGCTGGTCGCCTGCATCACCGGGCCAGAGGACCTGGCCGCCGCCGAAGTGATACAAGCGCTCTATCCCGGGGTGCCGATCTGGGCCGTCTACTCCAAGGGCCGCAACGTGCCCTTCGGCGACAGCGCGATCCGGGAGACGCTGCGTGCGCACGGCTTCCGGGACACCAGGTCCTGCGCCGTCTCCGCTCGCCTCACCGCCACGCGCTACAACCCGGCGTGACCCACGTCCAGCCGCTTGCTCTGGCGTGAGCGCCCCCTGGCTCGGTAGCAGCCCCTCGCACCCAGCCTGTCCCCTTCTCGCCAACCACCTTCAGGTGTGTCCTGAGCGCAGTCGAAGGATCTCGCTCCGGACCAACGCGGTCCGATGTCGCCGCCCACCTTCCGGTGTCATCCCGAGGCACGAGGGATCTCGGCGTCACCGGCCGCGTTGATGCGAGGTCACCGCGAAGCTGGCATGTGGGCTTCGTTCCACGGCGATTGGGGAGGCCGAGATCTCTCGACTGCGCTCGAGATGACACCTTTGTGGGGCGGTGGGAAAGGAACGGAGTGGGTGCGAGGGGAGAGGGGCGACGAGATCCTTCGCCTGCGGGCTCAGGATGACAGGTGATGGTGGACGACACGTCGTAGTCAGTTGGTGCGAGACGAGGTCCTGCGACTTCGCTCAGATACTACACCCGAGGGTGGGCAGCAGGGCAGAGAGGTCAGCCGCTCTCTGCCCTGACGGGCCGTGCGCACCCACCTGCGCCTGCGCCCAGCCGTTCAGCTCACGCGAGGCGTGCCGTTACTGCCCCGGGCCACGCCGTTGCCGCGCCTCATCCAGGCTGGCGGTGGTGACTGTTCCGACCGCCTCACCCGGGTCGCTGGCGGAGGCATAGCGGCCGTTGACCGGCTC
>JALYWD010000002.1 GCA_030852885.1 Chloroflexota bacterium
CCGGAGCGCCGATTCGCTATCTCATACCCAGGTTCAGGCAAGACTGCGCACCAATCTTCCGCAGGAGAGGGGCGGCATGCCGCCCCTCTCCTGCCCTTGAGTTTGGCTTTTCGCGCGCACGCGAGCGGACCCGGCGACGTGGAGGACGGGCCGACGCGGCGGACCGGCGTGGGGTCGACGGCGGAACGGGGCCGGTCTGGGGCTCAGAGGCGGCTGGCGGCGGTGGCGGGCAGTGCCATCGGCCAGATGGTGAGGATCATTTCGGGGGGATCGCCCCGGATCGTCGCCCAGACCGGGGGAAAGGCCTCGCCCGGAAGCTGCCACAGTTCCTGCTGCACCGCCTGCGCCACATCCCGCGCCGTCCAGCGCCGCCGCCGCTGCCACTTCGCCTGCCGGACCGCACGATCCCAGCCCCACGCGAGATAGCCGGCGAGCATGAGCGTGGCATACAGCCAGACCACCCACGGGATGACCAGCGATGCGGCCACGGGACTCCAGGCCTGTTGCTGCCCCAGCCCGAAGCCGCTTTTCAGCTCGCGGTGCATGACCTCGACCTCCCAGCGCTGCCAGGCCCAGGCGAGCAACTCGGTCACGGGCAGCGGAAGGCTCCAGGTCCCGTCCGGTGCCCGCACCGCGGAGACCAGCAGGAAGGCGGGCTCCCGCCGGCCCCGCCGCCCCTGCTTGACGCGGCCAATCCCCTGCACCACCAGCAGGAACACCGGTTGCTCGGGCGCGGGCTTGACCAGCCACGGGCCACTCACGTGCACCCGCAGGTGCAGCGTGCGGCCCCGCACCGGCGTCGGCACCATGCGCCAGCCGGCGCGCGCGTGCAGGGTCTGCTCGGGCGTGGGGCCCCGCTCCCCGTAGCGGCGGCGCCGTCCTCGCTGCCCTGGCTGCGGAGCGGCTGGCAGCGCGTAGAGGGCGCGAGTACGGGTGGTGCGCGCCAGCAGACTGACACCCTGTGGCAGCGCGCGTAGCAGTGGGGCGACGCTGTAGCTGCCATCCGCCACGGCCAGCACCCGCCGCGTGGTCTGCCCGAGCCCATCCAGGTGGGTCCGCAGCCAGCCGAGCGCGGCCAGCCCCGCTTCCCACTCCTTCTGCGGGGGGTGCTCGGGCCAGGGACGTGCCGTCGGTGACGGGGCGGGGACGAAATGCAGGGGCACCGCCCGGCTCGCGCCATCCGCCGAACGGGGCAGCAAGGCACTGAGGCCCACCCAGCGCTGGGCGCGATGGATACCGGGTCGCCAGACCGGGGTACGCGGGCTGCGCAGCCAGCCCACCCCCGGGAAGCGGGGACTGGTCCGGGCCAGTTGCGTCCCGTCCAGCACCACCACCAGGGGATCGTCCGTGCTCAGCGTGCTCAGCACGCTGGCCAGCAGCCTCCGGCGGGCGGCCTCCAGGTCAATCCGGCCCTGGGAGAACAGACGATAGGCCGCACTCCAGTCGAGCCCGTCGCGTCCCAAGCTGCGCAGCACCCCGGTGAGCGTGTGCCGGCCCAGGGTCTGCACATACCCCAGGCACAGCGTCAGGAGACGTTCCCGGGTGCGGCGTTGGCGGGCGGTCAGGGCCAGGGTCAGCAGGAGCGGTAGCAGATGGGAAAGGACGGGGCGGGATGTGCGAGACTGGCGCATGGGATCGACTCCGGGGTGACGAACGTGCTGTAGGAAGCCGTCCTATCCTCGCCAGTCGGTCCCGTCTCCGCAAGTCCCCGTCATGAAAACGCCAAACTCAAGGCGGACCGGGGATATCCCCGGTCCGCTTCTGCGTGCCCAGCCGGAGGCATGGCTGGCCGGTGTGACGCTGCCCTCACAAATAGGCCAACTCGGCCCATGCCCGGACGAGTGTGCTGCACGAAGCTGTGAGCTGGGCGTGCGGCGTCGGGCTGCGCCTGGGCTCGCGCAAGGTATCCGGCGTGATGCCGTGCCACATGAGCAACCACCTTCGGCCGGGGAACCGGCGCGGATTTTATCAACGAGGCCTTACAGCAGGGGAACCCTCCACACGATACAGTGAGGGCAGTCCGATTCTGAAACCGGAGGATGAGATGGCTCAACATCGCGTTTCTCGACGGACCGTGATGCAGGGCGTTGCGTTCGGCATAGCGGCGAAAGGAACTCAAGGCATGCGGTCC
>JALYWD010000010.1 GCA_030852885.1 Chloroflexota bacterium
TCGAGGAACCGAGACATGCCGCATTATCGCTCACGGACTACCACCCACGGCCGCAACATGGCGGGCGCGCGCGGGCTCTGGCGCGCGACGGGCATGAAGGACAGCGATTTCGGCAAGCCGATCATCGCGGTGGTCAACTCCTTCACGCAGTTCGTGCCCGGCCACGTCCACCTCAAGGACCTCGGCCAACTCGTTGCACGCGAAATCGAAAAGGCCGGCGGCGTGGCCAAGGAATTCAACACGATTGCCGTCGATGACGGTATCGCGATGGGCCACGACGGCATGCTCTACAGCCTGCCCTCGCGCGAGATCATCGCCGACAGCGTCGAATACATGGTCAACGCGCATTGCGCCGACGCCATGGTCTGCATCTCCAATTGCGACAAGATCACCCCCGGCATGTTGATGGCGGCGCTGCGTCTCAACATTCCCGTGGTGTTCGTCTCCGGCGGGCCAATGGAATCCGGCAAGGTCAACCTCAACGGCAAGATCAGGTCCATCGACCTCATCGACGCCATGGTCGCCGCCGCCGATGACACCGTCAGCGACGCCGACGTGCAGACCATCGAGCGCTCGGCCTGCCCGACCTGCGGCTCCTGCTCGGGCATGTTCACCGCCAACTCGATGAACTGCCTCACCGAGGCGCTGGGACTGTCGTTGCCTGGCAATGGTTCGGTCGTCGCCACGCACACCGATCGTGAGCGCCTGTTCCGCGAAGCCGGACGCGTCGTGGTCAACCTGGCCAAGCGCTACTACGAGCAGGGCGACGAAAGCGTCCTGCCACGCAATATCGCCGGCAAGGGCGCCTTCGAAAACGCGATGACGCTCGACATCGCAATGGGTGGGTCCACCAACACGGTGCTGCACATCCTGGCGGCCGCGCAGGAAGGCGGCATCGACTTCGACCTCTCCGATATCGACCGGCTCTCGCGCGCGGTGCCGGTGATTTGCAAGGTGGCACCCTCCAGCCACTACCACATGGAAGACGTGCATCGCGCCGGTGGCGTGATGGCCATCCTCGGTGAGCTGGACCGCGCGGGGTTGCTCAACAGCAGCATGCCCACGGTGCATTCGCCATCGCTCGCGGCGGCGCTGGAAAAGTGGGACATCGTGCGCACGCAGGATGAGTCCGTGCGCAGTTTCTTCCGCGCCGGTCCTGCCGGCATCCGCACGGACAAGGCGTTTTCGCAGTCCTGCCGGTATCCGGAGCTCGACCTCGACCGTGAGAAGGGTTGCATCCGCTCGCGCGAGGCGGCGTATTTCCAGGACGGCGGCCTGGCCGTGCTGTGGGGCAACCTGGCCGAGCGTGGGTGCATCGTGAAGTCCGCGGGTGTGACCCTTCAATCCTGAAGTTCAGCGGCCCCGCCTACGTGGTGGAAAGCCAGGACGCAGCGGTGGAGGCCATTCTCACCAACAGGGTGCAGGCCGGTGATGTGGTGCTGATCCGTTATGAGGGTCCGCGCGGCGGCCCCGGCATGCAGGAAATGCTCTATCCGACCAGCTACCTGAAGTCCCAGGGACTGGGCAAGTCATGCGCCCTGGTTACCGACGGCCGTTTCTCCGGCGGAACGGCGGGCCTCTCGATCGGCCACGTGTCACCAGAGGCCGCGGAGGGCGGCACCATCGCGCTGGTGGAGAGTGGTGACACCATCGTCATCGACATCCCTGGGCGCAGCATCCGCGTCGACATCAGTGATGAGGAACTCGCGCGTCGTCGCGCTGCGCAGGCCGCCAGGGGCTGGAAGCCGGCCGTGGCGCGCAAGCGGCAGGTGACGATGGCGCTGAAGGCCTACGCGAAGCTGGTGACCAGCGCGGATCGTGGCGCAGTGCGTGATCCGGAACTGCTGAAGGATTGAGCATGGCATCCGGCGGTAGTCGGCGGCATCTGCGGGTGCTTGCGGCGCTGGTTTTGCCGGCAGCCGCAGGCGCATTTTCTGCCTGCGGGCCGCGCACCGACGCGGGTGACGCAGCCGTTGAAGGCCGCCTCACGCTGCGGGTGACTGGCGCGCAGACCAGCGCCGAGGGCAATCGCTGCGTGCTCGCCGTGCAGGCGCGCAATGAGACCGGTAGCGCGGCGCTGAATGTGCAGGCTGCGTGGATGGCGCAGACCGACGGCTTCGGTTTCATCTCCGACTACCAGGTGCTGGGTGATTTCGCCGCGGACGAGGAGCGCGCGGTGCAGTTCAGCATCTTCGGAGCGCCATGCTCCGCTGTTCAAGGCGTGGATCTGAGCCGTGCAGTCTGCACCGTGGGCCCCCTGCAGACTCCACCGCAGAGCTGCGCCGACCTGGTAACGCTGGACGCCAGCGCCATCGCGACCACGCCGCCTTCCCGCTGACTAATACCGCCACGCGAGCGGGGCGTAGGCAGAGCCTGCCGATGCAGATAGTCCACCTGCTGTAGACTTCGCGGGCCCCACTTCATTCAGGAGCAGACCATGCGTTTTCCTGAACTTGACACCATACGAACCTTCCCCCGCAACACGCGCGTTCCTGCGCTGCTGCTCGCTCTTGCCGCGGCGGCTGCGAGTGGTCAGGCAACCGCGCACCACGGCTGGGCCTGGGCGGAGGACGAACAGTCCACGCTCACCGGAAAAATCCAGTCGATTTCCATGAATGCACCACATCCAACCCTGCAGGTCTCCGACGCGGCGGGTGCAACCTGGCAGATCGACCTCGGCAATCCCAACCAGACGGAACGTTCGGGCTTCGCGGCGGATTCGGCAAAGGCCGGCGATTCAATCACCGTGCTCGGCAATCGCAACCGCGACAAGGAGCGCAACCACATGAAGGCGGTGCGCGTCACGATCGCCGGCAAGAACTTCGACATGTATCCGGAGCGGATCACGTCGAAATGACGGACGGGATGAGCGATCCATTTGAACCGGCCGAAGAAGCGCCGCCCGTGGAGGTGCCGCACGGGCTGCTTTCCGCCGACGCCCTGCGCGGCGTGGCCGATGCCTTCGTGCTGCGCGAAGGCACCGACTACGGGGCGAAGGAATTCACTCACGAGGAAAAGGTCGCCCAGGTGCTCTCGGCCCTGGAGCGCGACGAGGCGCTGATCCTCTTCGACCCCGAGTCGAATTCGGTGACCTTGCGCCTGCGCGACTAGCTGCGGATCAGATCCGGTTGAACTTCTGGATCGCCTGCCCCAGCGACTTGAACTCACGGATGAACGGATACATGCCGCGTTCGCGGTCATCGATGGCCTGCGCTTCCTTGAGTACAGCCTCGGCATGCTCCTGCGGCACAACGACGACACCGTCTTCGTCCGCCACGATGATGTCACCCGGACGCACGGTAACGCCCGCACACTCGACCGCAACATTCTTCGCCACCGTGGCGTAGTGACCCACGGTGGTACGCGGCGTCTTGGAGCGCGCGTAAACGGTGAGCCCCATCCGTCTGATGTCCCACATGTCGCGGATGGCGCCGTCGAGCACCATGCCGGCCATGCCGCGCTCCAGGGCTGCCGTGGCCATCAGGTTGCCCATGGCTGCGATGTCGAGCGTGCCCTCCATCACGATCACGCCGACCTCGCCGGGCCTGGCTTCGTCGATCATCTCTCCCGAATGCTTGGTGGCGAGGGCGGCCGTGGCCTGTTCAGGCGGGACGGCGCGGGCCAGTGCGGTCACCGCACGCCCCACGAGGTTCTGGCCTGCCATGAGTTTCATGTCGTACTGCATCGTGCCGTTCTTGCCGGTGACGATTTCGACTGCGTCGGAGACCGAGGCCGGATAGGTGCTCTTGAAGCCCGCAATCAACGGGTCGCCTGTGGCTTCAGGGGCTGCACCCTTTACCACCATGACGCCAGCCAGGGCCACCACAAGGCCCACCCCGAAACCCAGCAACAGAGACGGACGACGGATATTCATGTTGTTTACTCCCCCCAACGCCTGGATGGCGCGTTGCGAAATCCTGCAAAGAATCCGGCCACATGGTACGCCCGGAGGCCCAAGTTTGGCACAATCGGGCAACGGAACGGAGGAGCGCAGATGGTACGACTAATTGCAATCGGGCTGCTGGCAGCCACCTTGTGTCAGGCGGCCGACCCCGAGCTGCCGCCTCCATTTCCCCGGCCGGGCACTACCCTGATATCCGAGAACGATGTGATGGCGGCCTGGAATGTGTCCTGGCTGAAGCAGCAGTACCCGCTGCACACGCATCGCTACGACCTGATCGGCATCTCCTATGAAGAGGGAGATCGCATCATCACGCAGGGCCAGGCACCCGGCCGCCTGGTCAACACGAAGAAATGGGTGTTCCAGACCAATCGCGCCAATGTCACGCATGTGGAAGAGGGCGCGAGCGACCCGCCCATGCGTGCCGTGCTGATCGAGTTGAAGCGCCCCGCGCCGACCGGTACGGCTGGCGATGGCGCCGATGGATTGCGCCAGGTCGCTGGTGCGCCAGCCTGGGAGAACAATCGGGCTGCGGGCTGGGTGGTGATGCCGGGCCAGCCGGCCCCGAAACACCGCCACACCGGTGATGCCATCGAGGTGGTTTTTGACGGCACCACCTCACCGAAAGTCACCTTCGTGCCTGCCGGTACGGTTCACGAAGGGCCGGCAGCACAAGGCGAAGCACGCGCCTTCATCTTCGAGCTGAAGTAGCTGCGGCGCCGCGCAGGCGCAGCCACGCAGCGGCATCGTCAATCGCGGTGCCGCTGCCACATCCTGAAGGCCAGCGCAGCGGCGCCGACCATGACCACCGCGCCCACCAGCGTCGCGCCCGGGGCGTCATCCGTCGCGCCGACGTAGACTCCGGCAGTGCCGATCACGCCGCCAATCAGCAGCAGCGCCGCTGCGCGCAGCGTCCTGGCAGCAGGGGAGGTCGTCTCGCTGGATGTCTCCCAGAACAGCACGGCCGAGGCCAGGTACAGCAGGATGAACAGCGCGTTGGGTGCCCATACATCCTCCGGGCCCTGGCGCAGCGGCTTCCAGCCCGATGCCAATGCCAGCGCCGTGATTGTCGCGTGCACGCCGGCCATCATCGCAAGCGTGAGCGCCATGCCGCGCGGGCGCAGCCGGGCCAGCACCGAGCCTGCGAGGCCCACCACGGGCACGACCAGCAGCGCGGCGTTGGCGGGATTGTCTTCGCCACCCACCAGTCCCACCGCGAGATTGGCCCAGGTCATGAGCAACGTGGAGCACAGTCCGAGTCCCGCGGCGATACGCAACAAGCCCGAACCGGGGCGGCGCAGCACCCATTCGAAGGCCAGCCCGGTGCCGAAGAGCAGCGCCCCCATTACCAGGAAGTCGCCTGGACCCCATTGCACCTCGTCGGTGAACTGCATCG
>JALYWD010000033.1 GCA_030852885.1 Chloroflexota bacterium
TCCTTACCCTCGTGCTGGTACTCGCGGCTGGCCAGATGCTCCTCGGGGCACCCATGCTGAGCCACGCCCAGCCAGTCGATATCTGCAACGGGCAGTGGCTGTGGCAGATCACCTTTGATGGCCGGGACGAAATTGAGGAGGCAATTGCCAACTTCGATGAGGACGGCGATCTCGTCCTGCACAGCCCGTCGGTTGTCCCGGCGTTGCCCGGCTCCGGCGATGATGACGAACTCCATGTCAGCGACAGCATCGGCTCATGGGATATAGCAGACGAGACTGAGATGACCTGCACCTTCTCCGCCGTGCGCCTGCTGGCGGATGATGACGGCGGTAGCCTCGGCAAGGTCTTCTTCCAGGGTACGGTGCAGGTGGTCGCCAACGGCGCGGGCATGGAAGGAACCTTCACCTTCGACCAGAGCAGCGGCACGGGGAAGACCGTGAACAGCGGCAGCGGCACGGTGGTCGGAACGCACACGGGGTCGTAGCGGCATGACCGAGGCGGAGCGCACCCCGGTCACCAGGCACTCCCGCCGCGTCCTGCTGACATCGGCAGCGGGGATGCTGGGGGCGGCGCTCCCGCTCGCGCAGGGTGACTCAGCGCAGGGCGCACCGGCAGCCACCACCTTGCACGTCACGCGGCGAGATGTGGCCTCACTCGATGCGAACGGGCCAGAGATTGCCGCGCTCCGGCGCGGCGTGGCGGTGATGCAGCAACTCAGCCTGGATGACCCGGCCGACCCGCGCGGCTGGCGCTTCCAGGCGAATATTCACGGCGCGCCGCCAGAGGAAGGGAGCAACCCCGCCTGGCGGCAGTGCCAGCACGGCAGCTTCTTCTTTCTGCCCTGGCACCGTATGTATCTCTACTGGTTCGAGCGCATCCTGCGCTGGGCGGCGGAGGACCCCACCCTGACCCTGCCGTACTGGAACTACTTCATCCCGGCAAATCGCGTCCTGCCGGAGCCGTTCCGCCTCCCGGCGGATGCCAGCAACGCGCTCTACATGGAGGACCGCGACCCGATCGTGAACGCGGGTGTGCCGCCCTGGTCCGCCTTCAGCGCCTTCTTCGATCACCGCCGCGCCTTTGCCACCACGCGCTTCTTCCATGAGGATCCGCTCGATGTCAGCTTCGGCGGCGCGTGGGCGATGCGGCCTGTCCACAGTGGCGCGGCCGCGCAGAACACCGGCTTGCTGGAATCGACTCCACACGGGCAGATTCATGTGATGATTGGCGGGCGCATCGAGGACGCCGCCGGCGCTGTGCACACTGCCCCGATGGGCGATACACGTCGTGCCGCGCGCGATCCCATCTTCTGGCTGCACCACTGCAATATCGACCGCCTCTGGGAGCGCTGGCTGGACCAGGGGGATGGCCGTGCGAACCCCCTGGACGACGCCACCTGGCTGGATACGGCGTTCAGCTTCTTCGACGAAACAGGCCGCGCCGTGCAGATGACCGCGCGCGATATCCTGAATCCCTACGCGCTGGGCTACGGCTATGACGATGACCCGCTCCCCAGCGGTGGCGGATCGGGAGATGCCCCACGCGCCGGGGTTGCACCGCCGGATGATGGAGACACCTCAGCCGCTGCGCCGCAGGCAACGGCGCCACCCAGCGTGACCGCTCCGGGGGAGGGCAGCCGCAGTTCCCGTGCCTCGCGCCGCTCACTGCTGGGCGCCAGCCGCGCCGGAAGCGTGATCGAGCTATCCGGCAGCCTCGTTACCGTACCGATCCAGCGCGATGCCAGTGCTGCACAGCCAGGTGCGTCTGGCGCCACCAGCGAGCGCATTGTGCTCACCATTGAGGGCTTGCGCGGTCTGGGCATCCCCGGCGTGACCTGGCAGGTTCTCCTGCACCGCGACCTCCCGCCCGGCACGGAGCCTCCCTCTGCTACACAGGTGGGAGTCCTCAGCCTCTTCGGCCTGCAGCCAGACGATGCCATGGCGCACCACAGCGCACCCTCTGCCAACCAGAGCTTCGATGTCACGAAGCTGGCGCTGACCGCCATGAACGACCCGGCCCAGCACGGCCGCTTCGCCGTCAGCTTCGTGCCCTTCCTCTTCGGCAGCGCACCCGTTCCGCTCGGGCTACGGGCAACCATCGACCGGGTGCGGTTGAGCGTGGGGTAGGCACGCTTTCGCCTGC
Organism: Chloroflexota bacterium; assembly: GCA_030852885.1. Taxonomy (GTDB): domain Bacteria; phylum Chloroflexota; class Chloroflexia; order Thermomicrobiales; family UBA6265; genus JACCXM01. The sequence continues at coordinate 2,144 of JALYWD010000033.1, forward strand.
CGCTCATCACCCTCGTCGTGCAGATGGCGGTGGTGCGTGGGAATCTGGCATGTTAGACGCTACGCGCGTGGCGGTCTATCCTGCAGAAAGTCGCCAGCCGCCGAGAAAGGAGACATCCCATGGCGCTTCCCGCTGAATCCCAACCCACGTCCC
>JALYWD010000056.1 GCA_030852885.1 Chloroflexota bacterium
CGCGCACCGTTGCCGCTGCTGATTGGCGCGGGCATTGCCGGTTGGATCGGGACGCTGCTGCTCCTGAACACGGTGCGTGAGACCAAACTCTCGGAAGACACCATGCTCGGCGTGGTGCTCAGCACCTTCTACGGTCTCGGCATCGTGTTGCTGACCTTCATCCAGCGCCGCAACGATGCCAGCCAGGCCGGGCTGGACAAGTTCCTGTTCGGGCAGGCGGCGGCGCTGGTGCGCAGCAACGTGGTGACCTTCGCTGTGCTGGGCGGCATCGCCCTGCTCTGTGTGCTCCTGCTCTACAAGGAGTTCAAGGTCCTCTCCTTCGATCCGGAGTTTGCGGCGTCCATCGGCTTCCCCACGCGCGGGCTGAACGTGGCGTTGACCTCGCTCCTGGTGGTGGCGGTGATGATTGGCCTGCAGACGGTAGGCGTGGTGCTGATGGCCGCCATGGTGATTGGCCCTGGCACGGCCGCCCGCCAGTGGACCGATCGCCTCTCGGTCATGCTGGTCCTCTCGGCGTGTATCGGCGCGGCGGCAGGTGTCATCGGCGCGGTGATCAGCGTGCAGGACTCCGCCCTGCCCACCGGCCCCATGATCATTCTCACCCTGACGGTGATGGTGGTCTTCTCCATCCTGTTCGCGCCGCGCCATGGCCTGCTGCCGGAATGGTGGCGCCGCCGCCAGCAGCGGCAGCAGCTCGCCGCCCCACCCCTGCCGGGTGAGCCGTTGCGTTCAGGAGGGCCGTCATGAGCTCGGCCACGGTCATTTTGCTGACGGGCGTGATGTGCGCGGCGGCCTGCTCCATGCTGGGCAGCTTCCTGATCCTGCGGCGCATGGCGATGATGGCGGACGCCATCAGCCACGCCATCCTGCCCGGCCTGGTCTTCGGCTACTGGATCTCGAACAGTTCGAACCTGATCACCGGCGCCATCGGCGCCACGCTGGCCGCACTGCTGACCGTGACCCTGGTGGAGGCGCTGAGCCGCACGCGGCGGGCCGATGCCGGCTCGGCGATGGGCATCATCTTCCCGGCCATGTTCGCGCTGGGGGTGGTGCTGGTCAGCCGCTTCTTCGCGAACGTGCACCTGGATGCCGACGCAATCCTGATGGGCAACATCGAGTTCTCGGTCTTCGACCGCCTGGTCATCAACGACCAGGATTACGGCCCGCTCTCCCTGTGGATCATGGGCACGCTGCTGGTCATCAACTCGCTCTTCCTGCTCTGCTTCTACAAGGAGCTGAAGCTCTCAACTTTCGATCCCGCGTTGGCCGCCGCGCTTGGCTTCTCGCCGGTGGTCATCCAGTACGTCCTGATGACAGTGCTCTCGATCACAACAGTCGGCGCCTTCACGGCGGTGGGCGCCATCCTGGTGATTGCGCTGGTGATCGTGCCGGCGGCCACGGCCTACCTGCTCACCGACAGTCTGCCGAAGATGATCGTGCTCTCGGTGCTGATCGGGGCCGGGTCCGCCGCGCTCGGGTATGCGTTCGCGCGCTGGCAGGATCTCTCGGTCTCCGGCTCCATGGCCACTGCCACCGGCGTGCTCTTCCTGCTGGCGCTACTGCTCTCTCCCTCGCAGGGCGCCATTGCCCGCATGCACCGCCGGGAGCGCAACGCCCGCCGCTTTGCCGTGGATCTGCTGGTGATGCACCTGTTCACGCACGAGGCCACGGACGTGCAGGCCGACGAGAGCACCATCGGCCACGTCAACGCCGCCCTGCGCCTTTCGCCCCAGGATGCCCGCGCCACCATCCGCCGCGCCCTTGACCAGGGACTCATTGAGCAGTACGCCGACCGCCTCACCCTCACCCCACAGGGCTACCTGGTGGCCCAGGACCTGGCGCACGCGCGGGGGTAGAGCCAGTTCCCGAGTTCCCGATCTGGCTCTATTCCGGGTCGTATGCCCGCCGCAGACTGGCCAGTTGCGCGGCCGTCAGCGGAGAGTTGTCCGGGTCGGTGGCCGCGTTGACCTCGACCTCTTCCTCAGTCATGGCATCCACCCGCGCCCAGTCAGACTTCTGGGTGAAGGGGTGCGTGCTTCCATCCGGCAGTACCTGCACGATGGACCCATCAGCGAGTCGTCTTGCCCTGATCATACTTTTGTCGTTCATCTTTTCTTGCGCTCCTGCTTGTGATTTCGTCATTCAACAAGCGTATCCATTCTTGACTTGACGCCGCCATCGTTCCACCAGATGATGCCGGTCGGCTTATTCACACGCGCGATTGATCGAGTTACTGGTCGTGTTCCTGACACCGGCAGGAACGTCTCGTAGCCACGTCGTCCAATGTGCAAGGAGCACACCACATGATCTGGAGAACCGTCTGGCTCATTGCAATGGTGGTCGTCACGTTGAGTCCGGTGACACCCGTAGCGGCCCAGACTGCATTTGATGCGCAGGCTGCCAGTATTGCCGCGTACGAACTCTCCGTCATGGAATCACTCGGTGACTTCAATGGGTTGTATGACCGTATCCATCCAGACGCCCATGCGGTCGTGCCACGAGCCGCCGCTGTTGGATGGTTCGAGCAGGAGTTTGCTCCCCGCGGCCCCGGCGTCTCGGTAGTTACCGGGGTTGAATTTGGCCCGTGGACGTGGGAAGTCACCGGAAAGACTTACCCAAATACCGCAACTGTTTCATTCCGACAACCTTTCGCTGACGGATCAGTGGTTGACGATGTCGTGCGCCTTGTTCAGGACGACCGTGGGGAATGGCGCTGGTTTTTTGGCCGGGATCAGGCATTCGTTGACGCGCAGATTGCTCGGTTCGTCGAACCGAACATTCAACAGTCTGGGACGATCAGCGCAGTTGACGTCGCCATTGATGATCTCGATACGTTCTGGAGCACGGTCTTTGGCGGAGCCAGCCGCGCCTACATTGCGCCGGGTGTCGTTCCTGTAGGTTCGATCGTTGATTCGCCTTGTGGGACAAGAACCCCTGAGAACAGCCCGGCTGGCTACTGCCGCATTGATGGCACGATCTATTACACCAACTGGTTCTTCACAGCACAGGAGACCCAGTTCGGCAACTATGCTTGGGTCAATATCCTCGCGCATGAGTGGGGACACCACGTCCAGAACTCACTCGGGTTAGCGCCCCAGTCCGACAACACGTTCGAACTTCAAGCGGATTGCCTGGCCGGCGCATACGCGAGGGATGCCGCGACACGCGGACTCCTTGATCCAGGGGATGTGACGGAAGCGGTCAAAGTGTCGGCGGAGTTCGGGGACGATCCATTGTGGCCACAAGATCGGCCTGGAGCGCACGGTACGAATGATGAGCGCATTGTCGCGTTCATGCGCGGGTACCTGGATGGATTCATAGGGTGTAATCTCCCGATACACGCGATGTCTCCGCAGGGATCAGGTGAGCAGCCTGCGCCTCTCGAAGCCTCGAATGACACAACCAGTCTGGCCGCGTTGTTGCCAGATGCTGGTGATTTCTCCTACAGCCTGATCATCTCGGATGATCGTTCTCGTTCACTCCAGGAGATCACGGCGAACTACAGCAATCCTGCAGACGCCGAGCAGCGATTCAGAGGATGGGGATGGCGTGGCAATGCTATTCGCACCCTGTCCGCGCCTGCCGATGACGATGCTGTAGAGGTCTTCTCGATCTACGTAAGTCTGCACGAGTTCGCCTCTGCATCTGCCGCTCGGGCTGCGCTCGACTACTCGTTCGATGACCAACTGGCGACTACCAGCGCCGCTGAAGACCAGACAATCCGGGTCGGTGCGTATGGTCGCGCTGCCAGGAACTGGACCGGCGAGGGAAATGAGCTAACGATCTACAGTCAGCAAGGCGCGCTGCTCCTTCGCGTTACCGTTGTATCGAGCGGCAGCGATCCACAACCAGTCGCGCGCGAGGTTGTTGAGTTGGTGTTCAAGGAGCCATCCTGACCGCGGGAGGCGTCTCACCTTGACACTCCACCTGCCATCCGTCAGGCTTCCCGGCACAATCCCCCGGTGATCTTCCCCCACCTTTCGGGGTGGTGACCAGGTCCCGGGGTTTCGTTTTGCCTGGCTGGCCGGAGCCCGCACTCCCGCACCTTCCCCGGCACAACATGTGCACTCTGCACCGCGCGGGGACGTTTTGCCATGCCCGCCATTCCAGAACCTTGAACTTTGACCACACGAAGGAGCACTATCAATGACCAGCGTCGCGGCGGAACCCAAGGTTCTGCCCGGGTCACGCTTTCCCCTGGGCGCCACGCCGGACGCCGAGGGAACCAATTTCGCGCTCTTCAGCGAGAATGCCACGGGCGTGGAGCTTTGCCTCTTCGACGCCGATGGCAAGGAGACTGGCTGCGTCCCCCTGCGTGAAACCACCGCGCACGTCTGGCACGGTTACCTGCAAGGCATCGGGTCGGGGCAGCAGTATGGCTACCGCGTGCAGGGCTCCTTCGCCCCGGAGGAAGGCCACCGCTTCAACCACGCCAAACTGCTGATCGATCCCTACGCCCGCGCCCTCGCCGGCACCGTGGACTGGAACGCGCCCGTCTTTGGCTACCCCCTGGGCAGCGGCAACGACCTGGAGCAGGACACCCAGGACGACGCCTGGGGCGTGCCCCGCGCCATCGTCGTTGACGACGCCTTCGACTGGGGCAACGAGCGGCGGCCGAACGTCGAACTGCACGACACCGTCATCTACGAGCTGCACGTCAAGGGCTTCACGGAACAACACCCGGAGCTGCCGGAGGAGCTGCGCGGCACCTACGCTGGTCTTGCCGCGGAGCCGGTCATCGCCTACCTCAAGGACCTGGGCGTGACGGCGGTGGAGCTGCTGCCGATCCACGCTTTCCTGGATGACGCCCACCTGCTCGATCAGGGGCTGCGCAACTACTGGGGCTACAACACCAT
>JALYWD010000065.1 GCA_030852885.1 Chloroflexota bacterium
GCCGGACCCGGCCAGCCCCAGCGTGGCCAGTTCGCCACCGGCTGCGGCAGAGCGGCGCTGGGAGATGCTGGCCCGCCTGCCGGAGATCGTTGGGCGCCTGGAAGATCCGGCGTGGGTGCTGGTGGACGCGCGCACGCCGGAGGAGTACGAACGGGGTCACATCCCGGGCGCCGTCAACGTCAATTTCCTGCGCAACGTCAGCGAGGACGGCCCACCCTTCTGGCGCCCGGCGGATGACCTACGCGCCATGTACGCGGCGGCTGGCGTGACGCCAGACAAGCATGTGGTCCCGTACTGCGCCACTGGCGCGCGCTCCGCCGTCACCGATTTCACCCTGCGCTGGCTGGGCTATCCCAGCGTGGCGCTCTACTCCGCCTCCTGGCAGGAGTGGGACGCGGAGCCGAACACGCCGAAGACGAAGGGACCAAACCCATAGGCGAACCGGGCGCGGTACTGCGAAAACCCGTACCGGGTACGGGGTGATTCAGGAATCCTCCAGCGCAGGATGTGCGCACCTGGTCGCACTGGCGACATGGGTGGCGTCTCTTCGCGGGAGGTTCCATGGAAGCGCAACAACTGGATGACCTGGCCCGGGAAATTGGATCGCAGTTGCCGCGACGCAGTGTGCTGGGTGCGCTGGGTGGCCTGGCCGCCCTGCTGGCAGCTCCCGCGCTTGAGGGAGATGCCAAAAAGAAGAAACGGAAGAAGAAGTGCAAGGGCAACAAGAAGAAGTGCGGCAAGAAGTGCATTTCGCCAGACAAGTGCTGTACCACGGCGGATTGCGGCAAACGGGGTGAATGTGTGGGCGGCGCCTGCGTCTGCCCAGCCGGTAAGAAGTCCTGCAATGGTGGCTGTATTGCGAACGACGCCTGTTGCCAGAACAGCGATTGCGGCGCCACGCAGACCTGCACCAACGGGACCTGTACCTGCCCAGGCAACCTGACGAAGTGTGGGCCGGATTGCATTGAATCCGGACTGTGCTGCCCCAATGGCGACTGCCCGGCCGGGCAGACCTGCGAAGGGGCTACCTGCTGGTGCGACGCCGCGGACGGCATCTGGTGCGACGCCGAGTGCTGTGACGCCGGCAATGATGAAACGTGCGCCCGGAGCGAGGCAGGTTCTGCCTGCGCTGGCGGCGGCTGCCAGTTGTTCGACTGGTGCAATGTCGTGAGTGACTCGGTGTGTCGGGATACCCTGGACGCCTACTGCGTCTGCATCACGTCTTACGGCCCGACCGAAGAGGTCCCGGCCTGTGTCGATGGGCTCGCCATCGGCGAAAGCTGTGAAACCTGCGAGACCAACGACGAATGCGGCGCCGGATTTGTCTGTGTTCAGGGAGATACCGGCGAGAGCGAGATCTGCGGCTGCCCCGGGAAATTCTGTGCGCGCCTCTGTGACGCTGAGCCGGAGCGTGAGCCCAGGCGAGCGAGCGCCAGCGCCAGGAACGCCGGGCACATGGCGAAGGCGCGCCGCTCCCGGTAGCATCCAGGGGTGACGCACCTCAGGGATGGCCGGCCCGGCCATCCCTGGACCGGCCCGTTTTCAACCAGCGAGAGAGTCATGCACCGGGGTGGCCAATGCGGCCACCCCGGTACTCTTGCGTCAGGCCGTGGCCGATGCGGCGAGCGTGCTCTCCCCCAGCGTCTGCAGCAGGCGGTTGGCCCAGGCGAAGATCGCCGCGCCGTTCGTGATATCCAGGATCTCCGGATCGCTGAAGCCCAGGTCGCGCAGCGGTTGCAGGTCGGCAACGGTGAACCCCGCCGGGTCCTGGGTCAGCTTCACGGAGACATCGACGATGGCGCGCTCCCGCTCGCGCAACTGGGTATCTACGCCGTCATCCAGGATGCGCTGCATCTGGTCGGTGTCGCCGGTCATCTGGTTGTAGGCGGAGGCATGCACGGCGGCGCAGTAGACGCAGCCGTTCACGCGCGAGGTGGCCACGGCGGCTAGCTCGCGGTCGGATTTCTCCGAGCCGCCCTCCCCTTTCATGATCCCGTTGAAGAGCCCCGTGCGCTGCCGCAGCGGCTCCGG
>JALYWD010000075.1 GCA_030852885.1 Chloroflexota bacterium
CGGGAAGCTGAATGGCCATGGCGTGCCTCCTACGGAGAAGGGGTAGTAGGAGACCCCGCGCTGACGCTGACCGGCGTCGTCGTTACCGGCAACCGTGCGAGTGGCACGCGTGGCGGGGGCAAAGGCCCCAGGTTGTCCTTGCGGCAGTCTGGTCCTAACACCTGCCGGGCCAACACACGCATAATACAGAGGCAGTTCAATTCACTGCCCGGAAGAGATTGCCGGTCACGTTCGCCGGAGTTGTTGCCGTGACGATCGAGATTCGCCACACCACCGTGTTCCGCGGCCCGAATATCTGGGCCCGCATGCCGGCCATCCTGCTGGAAGTGGACATTGGCGAGCTGGAGGACCGGCCGACCAACAAGATTCCCGGCTTCTACGAGCAAATCACGGAACTCCTGCCAGGGCTCTATGACCACACCTGCTCCGTCGGGAAGCCGGGCGGGTTCCTGCAGCGCATGCGCGAGGGGACCTGGCTGGGCCACGTGCTGGAGCACGTGGCGCTGGAGCTGCAGAACCTGGCTGGCGCGGAGGTCAGCCGTGGCAAGACGCGCGGCGCGGGTGAGCGCGGTGTCTACAACGTGGTCTACGCCTACGCCCAGGAAGATGTGGGCATTGCCGCCGGTAAGCTGGCTGCGCGGCTGCTGAACCACCTCATCTACGACACCGAGCCGGATTTCGACTTCGTGGCCGAGCTGGAGGAGAAGGTGATCCGCGTCGCGGAGCGCCTGGCCTATGGCCCATCAACCGGCGCGATCGTCTCGGAGGCGGAGCGGCGCGGCGTTCCCGTGCTGCGCCTCGATCCCCGGCGCTCCCTGGTGCAGCTTGGCCATGGCTCCTACCAGCGGCGCGTCTGGGCCACGGTCACCAGCGAGACGGCCAACATCTCGGTCGATATCGCGGGGAACAAGGAACTCACGAACCGCCTGCTGCACGAGGTCGGGATTCCGGTCCCGCGCTCGAGCGTGGTGCGCAATGCCGATGAGGCCGTGAGTGCGGCCCGCCGCATGGGCTATCCGGTGGTGCTGAAGCCGCTGGATGGCAACCACGGGCGCGGGGTGATGATCAACCTGCCGGACGAGGCGACAGTGCGCGAGGCGTACCCGCTGGCGGAGCGCGAGACGCGCGGCAGCTACGTGGTGGTGGAGACGTTTATTCCCGGCAAGGACTACCGCATCCTGGTGGTGAACAACCAGGTGGTGGCGGTGGCGGAGCGGGTACCAGCTCACGTGCGCGGCGATGGCACGCACACGGTGCAGGAGCTGATCGACATCACCAATTCCGATCCCCGGCGCGGTGTGGGGCACGAGAAGATCCTGACGCGCATCGTGGTTGATGGGCAGACGGTTGAGGTGCTGGGCAAGCAGGAGATGACGCTGGAGAGCGTGCCGGAAGCGGGCGCTTTTGTGCAGCTCAAGCTGACCGGCAACATGAGCACCGGCGGCACGTCGATTGACCGCACCGATGATATCCACCCGGACAACGTCGAGATCGCGCGGCAGGCGGCGATGGTGGTCGGGCTGGATGTGGCGGGTATCGACTTCATCACCCCGGATATCGCGCGCAGCGTGCGCGAGCAGCGTGGGGCGATTGTGGAGGTCAACGCCGGGCCCGGCTTCCGCATGCATACCCACCCGACCGAGGGGCACCCGCGCCATGTGGGGCGGGCGGTGATCGACATGCTCTTCCCGCCGGGCAGCCCCAGCCGGGTACCGATCGTGGCCGTGACCGGGACGAACGGCAAGACGACGACCTCGCGCATGATCGCGCACATCATGAAGACTGCCGGCAAGAAGGTGGGGCTGACGACCACGGACGGCATCTACATCGATGCCACGCAGATCGCCGCCGGAGACATGAGCGGCCCGACCTCGGCGCAGATGGTGCTGAAGAACCCGGCCATTGACTTCGCGGTGCTGGAGACGGCGCGGGGTGGCATCCTGCGCTCCGGGCTGGGCTTCGACCGCTGCAACGTGGCGGTAGTAACGAACATCTCCTCCGATCACCTCGGGCTGAAGGGGATCAATACGCTCGCCGAGTTGGCGCGCGTCAAGGAGGTGGTGCCGCAGTCGGTGCTGCCGAACGGGGCATCGGTGCTGAACGCGGACAACCCCTACACCGTCGAAATGGAGCGGGTGGCGCGCGGCGAGATCATCTACTTCTCGATGGACGAGGAGAACCCGGTGATCCGCGATCACCTGCGCGAGCGGGGCAAGGCAGTGGTGCTGCGGCCCACGCGCCACGGCGAGATGATCACGCTGATCGAGCACCGGCGCGACACCAGCCTGCTGCTGGCGGAGGAGATTCCGGCGACGCTGGACGGGCGCATCCGGGTGAACATCCAGAATGCGCTGGCGGCGGCGGCAGCGGCGTTCGCGCTCGATGTCCAGCTCGAGTACATCCGCACGGCGCTGCGCACGTTCACCAGCACCTTCTTCCAGACGCCAGGACGTTTCAACCTGCTGGAGATCGAGGGGCGCAAGGTGCTGCTCGACTACTGCCACAACGTGGCGGGCCTGGAATCGATGGCGGACTTCGTGAAGCGCATGGATGCGGACCGCACCATCGCCATGATCGCCGTGCCGGGGGATCGCAGCGACGACGACATCACCGCCTTTGGGCGGCTGGCTGGCGCGACGTTCGATGAGATTGTCATCCGCGAGGACGCCAATCCGCGCGGCCGTGCCCGCGGCGAGGTGGCGGGGATGCTGCACGAGGTGATCAGCGCCCAGAATGGCGCGCGCGTCGATATCCTGATCGACGAGATCGAGGCTGCCCGTGAGGCCATCTCCCGCGCGGGCCGCAACGACTTCGTGATCCTGATGGCGGACAAGCCGGCGGCGGTGTTCGAGCACCTGACGGGGCGCACGAGTTAGGGGGAGACGGCCTGCGGGCCTCAGGGGGAGGCGCGCTGCGGCGCTTGGGGGGAGACGCTTCGCTCAGGGGGTGCCGGGCTTCGCCCTCAGGGGGTAAAGGAGAGCGACGGGGAAGGGCCGGGACGAGCGTACGGATGGATTACCATTGCGTAGAGGGTGGAAACGCTCAAAAGGTTGGTATTAGCAGTTACTGATCACGTTTCACCGTACTACGCCGGAGGAGGCGATGATGGTTCTTGCGATCGGAAAATCAGAGGCCTCGGCTGATCGCATGGCTGCTGAGATCGCCCGGAAATTCCGCGATGCTTCGGAGCACGAGCGCGTGGTCGCAAAACTCCGCTCCCGTGTGCAGGCGTACGAGCGTCAGTTCAATATCCGCTCCTGTGATATTCACCGGGCCATTGATGCTGGAGAACTCACGGAGACTTCAGAGGTCTGCCGATGGATCATGGACTACGACGTGCTGGTCAGTGCCGGCAAAGCCTGATCGTCACAACTGGAACGAACTTCACACCTACCTGCATATCCACCAAGCCTATCTTGCGCGAGCGATGGAGCGTGGGATCGTGCTCTCGCACGATTTGGATCAGTTCGATGTGCTACCGGATGAACTGATCCTCGCCGGGCGCATCGTGTGCCAGAACGGCATGTTTCTCGACGTTGACAAGCGGCTGGAGATACGGGATCGCGGTGGTCGTCTGTACGTCAGAACCCGACGCTACAACTACCAGGCGATGATCATGGGTAGTGACCCGAGGCCGGTGTTCCGGTACGACAATGCTCATGCCTATCCTGGCCATGCCGATGATCACCACCGGCATGGCGTCAACTATGAGGACTGGACGTATAACGAGCCACCGCAATGGGTCGGCCATGACAGGTGGCCGCTGCTCAGCGAGGTGATCGACGAACTTTACCAATGGTGGCTTACCACCGGGTGGCGATTGCGCCCATAGGACGCCTGTTGACAGAGTTCGCCCGCGCATCGTGCAACGCGCTCGCGCAGCAGGCTCGGGATGTCCCGGTATACCGGCGAGGCGACCCATGGAAATGCTGGAGCGAGACACAGCGCTCGCGGAGATGCGCCACTGCCTGCAGCAGGCTGACACCGGGCACGGCCTGGTGCTGCTCGTCTGCGGCGAGGCCGGGGTGGGCAAGACTTCGCTGCTGAGCCGCTTCCTGTCCGGGGTGGACGCGCGTGTGCTGCTGGGCCGCTGCGATGGCGTGGCGACGCCGCGCCCGCTGGCGCCGCTGTTCGATCTCAACGAGCCGGCGCTGACCTCGCTCCTGCAGCAGCAGGCCTCGCGTGATCTGCTTTTTCGGGCAGTCCTGGAGCGCCTGGCCAGCCTTCATGCCACCTCGATCCTGGCGATTGAAGATGCGCATTGGGCCGATGAGGCGACCCTGGACCTGTTGCACTACCTCGGGCGGCGCATTGCCGGGCGGCGAACCCTGCTCATTCTGACGTTTCGGGATGACGACGTTGGCGCCCGACACCCCTTGCGCCGGCTGCTGGGAGACCTGGCGACGGGAGGGGCCCTGCACCGCGTGGACCTGGCGCCGCTGTCGCTGGCGGCGGTGCAGAGCCTGGCCCGTGGTAGCGGCCTGGACCCCGCCGAACTGCACGCCCACACTGGTGGCAACCCGTTCTTCGTGACGGAGGTGCTGGCAGCGCCGGGGGCCGTGCCGCCGCGCGTGAGCGACGCCGTGCTGGCGCGCGCGTCGCGCCTGAGTTCGTCCGCCTGGGATTTCCTGGCAACAGCGGCGGTGATTGGCTCGCCGGTCGATCCCAGGCTGTTGCAGGTGGTGGCTGCGCCGGCGCCGGGAGACCTGGAGGAGTGCCTGGAGCATGGGCTGCTGGTGCAGGGCCGGCAGGAACTGAGCTTCCGGCATGAGCTGGCGCGACAGGCGATGGCCGCCGCGCTCTCTCCCTGGCGCCGGCGGGATGTGCACCGCCAGGTGCTGCGTGCCCTGGAGGCGCGGCCAGCCAGCACGCGAGAGCCGGGGCGGCTGGCGTACCACGCGGAGGAGGCCGGGGAGGCGGTGGCGGTACTGCGGTACGCGCCGCTGGCCGCGCAACGGGCAGTCCGGTTGCGGGCCTACCGCGAGGCGGCGCAGCATTTTGAGCGGGCTCTGCGCTTTGCGGATGAGGTGGCCCCGGCCACACGCGCGTCGCTGCTCATCGCCCACTCGGAAGCGTCCTATTACACCGCGCAGATCGACGCCGCGTTGGCGAGCAGCCAGGCAGCAATCGCGATCTGGACGGCTGCCAGGAACACGCGTGAGTTGGGTGTGGCGCGCGCCCACCTGGCCGGGATCTACTGGGCTGAGGGCAAGATTGGCGCCGCGCAACGGGAGATCGAGATGGCGGTATCGCTCCTGGAAGCCCACGCCGCCGGCCCGGATCTGGCGGCGGCGTACGGCGCCTGGGCCCGGTTGGCCGGCAGCGAACTGGCGAGTGCTGAAGCGACGCGCCTGGCGACGCGTGCCCTCGCTCTGGCCATGGCCTGCGGCGCGGATGCCACCCGGCTCGATGCGGAAATGACGCTGGGTGAGGCTGCCATGATCCAGGGCAGCCTGGCGTCTGGTGAGGCGCGCCTGACCGCGGCCATTGCCGAAGCGGCCGCCGCCGGGTTGACCGCGATTGCCGCACGCGGATATCTCTGCCTGGGACAGGGCTTTGCGCAACATGGGCGGATGCCGCAGGTCATGGCGCACGCGCGAGCGGGTCTGCGTTACGCGCAAGAGCATGATATGGGGCTGGCCGAGCACCACCTGGAAATCCAGATGGCGCAGTGCCAGCTCCTGGGCGGGGAGTGGGACGCCGCGCTGCACCTGGCGACGGGGGTCCTGGCGGCGAGACAAGCCGCGCCCGCCTCTCGCTTCGTGGCCCAGATCGTGGCTGGCCTGGTCATGGTGCGCCGTGGGCAGGCGGCGGGAATGGTGCTGCTGGAGGAGGCCCGGGCGTTGGCGATCGGCAGTGACAGCCTGGTTTACCTGGCGCCCTGGCTGGCCGCTCGTGCCGAGGCGGCTGTGTTGCTGGAACAGCCAACCGCTCCCTGGGGCGCGGCGATCGCCCAGGTGCTGTCCACGGCGACTGGCCCACTCGCCAGCAGCCTTGCCTACTGGAGTTGGGTGTGCGGCGTGCCAACGCCAGTCTGCCCGGACCAGGCCAGCCCCTATTGCCTGCAGATCGCCGGACTGTGGGAGGCGGCAGCCGCCGCCTGGAACGACCAGGGAGCACTGTATGAGGAAGCCCGGGCTTCCGCCCAGGGTGACGACGAGGCTGCGCTGAGGACCGCGCTCGCGACGTGCGAGGCCCTGGAGGCACGGCCCCTGGCCGCGCAGCTCCGGCGACGGTTGCGTGCGCTTGGGGCGCAGAAGATTTCGCGTGGGCCCCAGAGTGCCACGCGTCGCAACCCGGCCCGACTCACGCGGCGAGAGCGCGAGGTGCTGGACGTCCTGATCGGCGGCGCGACGTCGCCGGAAATCGCCCGGCGGCTGCATCTCTCGCCCCGGACGGTGGAGAACCACATTGCCGCGATCTGCACCAAACTGGGCGTCAGCAACCGTGCGGACGCGATTGCCGCCGCCCGCCATCTCGGCCTGGCGGCAGAAATCGGGTAATCACCAGGGCAAAGATGCGTACTGGCCCCGGGTGCCTTCCGCCGCCAGGAGGGGCAGACTCAGGGTGGGCCAGTGACCATTGCGCGGAATGCCGCATTCATCCTGACAACGCTGGCCACACTGGAGGGTCAGCATGGTTCCAGGTATGGCGGAACGGGACCGCTTCACGTGCCGCGAACAGTGGAATGATTGGTGGCGGGTCGCCTCACCGCCTGCCGGCCGTGCGTTATACCGTGTCAATACAGGTGCGCTGCGGACATGGTGTACGCCACGCCTCTGGCTACCGAGGGGTAGACAACCGGGGAAACGACCCGGCTGGGGCTGGGTACGGCACACACCGGGTCGTGAGGCGCTATCCGGATATTGACAACCGGGCACGCAGGGTGTACGTTCACTGCATACCAAATGCGGAACGGCGGCAACGCCGGGAAGCCAGAGGTACGGCAAACGCCGATGGGGCTTGCGCGCAAGCGTAGGACTTGTCGGCGTTTTGCTGTGCATGGCGAGGGGGAGACGCTCCTGCGGGAGCTTAGGGGAGACGGCCTGCGGGCCTCAGGGAGTAAGGGAATAAGGGACGAAGGAAATCTGCCTGTCGTTGCTCCTTACTCCCTTACTCCCTTACTCCCTAAGAGCGCCTATCAAAACCGGTAAGGTGTGGCAGACTTGGGGCATGGCCAAACCCTTAGTCAGCGACGAGTTGTGGGCCCTCGTCGCCCCGCTGCTGCCTGTCGA
>JALYWD010000086.1 GCA_030852885.1 Chloroflexota bacterium
TCGTTGCGGCGGGGGCAGACTCATGGGATATCTCGGAAGACAACCTGACGTGGACCTTTCACCTGCGCCCAGGCATGACCTGGAGCGATGGTACGCCAGTGACGGCCGAGGACTACGCATTCACTGTCCGGCGCATGGCGGACCCGAACACGGCCTTCGATGTTACGTTCTACTACGGACCGATCAAGAATTTTACGGCCGCCAGCGAAGGCAAGGTTGCCGTTGATGAGGTCGGCGTTGCCGCAATTGACGACCTTACCCTCGCGATCACCACTGAGCAACCGACACCGTTCCTGGGGCTGATCGCTGCCGATATCTACGTCGTGCCCCCGCACATGGTGAATGAGCACGGTGACGAGTGGTCGCTTGACCCAGCCACCGCGCTCTCGTGTGGGCCCTTCGTCCTGGAGACGTGGGACAAGGGCCGCCAGGTCATCTTCGCGAAAAATCCGAACTACACTGGGCCCTCCGCGGCGTTCTGGCAACAGATCGTTTACCTCATCGGCGCCGATGAGGCCGTCTTCCCCGCCTATGAGAATAGTGAGATCGATCTTATCGAGCGTGGCTACGAGCAAGTTATCTCACCTGCGGATCAGGCGCGGATCATGAGTGATCCTGTGCTTAGCGCGCAGGTGCACCAGTTCCCGCAGTTCCAGACGTGGTGGCTTGCCTTCGGCGACCAGGGCACACCGTTTGCAGACGTCAAGGTGCGGCAGGCATTCGCCCAGGCGGTTGATCGCAACGCTATCGTCGCCTCGGCGCTCATGGGTCAGGCGGTGCCGGCCTACGGGCTCTTGCCGCCAGGATTCCACTCGTCTGACTCTGAGGCGCAGCAGGGCGCCGCATATCCCTACGATCCAGACGCCGCGCGAGCCCTGCTGCAGGAGGCCGGATTCGGCGAGGGAGGGCAACCCTTCCCGGCACTTGACTTGACCTTGCGTGATCCCTCGCCGACGGTGCAGACGGTGGCGCAGGCAATCCAGGCGATGCTCAAGGAAAACTTGGGGATCGAGGTTGGCATCCAGAGCCTCGAGCGCAAGTCGTTCACCGAGCAGTTGAACGCGCATGAACTGCCCTTCGTCCTGATTCCATGGGAGATGGACTACTACGACGCCTCCAACTTTATGGACGTCTTCCTGACCGGAGGACGGCACGCGTGGTCGAACGCCGAGTTCGATGAACTAGTGACGGAGGCCGACGGCGTTGTCGGCGACGAAGGCAAGCGTGCTGAACTCTACCAGCAAGCCGAAGCGATCCTGATCAAGGATGTTGGCGGTGTCTTCCTGTGGCATCCGGTATTTACGCAGCTCTGGAAGCCATACATTGCCGGCCCCTGCCTGCATGAGAATAGTTTCGGCATCCTGTCGTGGCAGTCGCCAGAGAAGGGTCCTCAGTACTACTGTACCTACTTCACAGACGAAAAGCCGGTTTGATGCAACACCATGGCGGGGCAACCAAGCCCCGCCACCGTTCGCAATCGCTATCTCCGTTAGAATCCGTAGATTGCGTGTTATCTGGCATGAGTGCCGGTACCTGGAACGCTCGAGGATGGTAACCCTGGTGCAACTGGAGCCAGTCGCCAAGCAGTCGCTCTCACAGGCGGTCATGCAGAGCCTGGTCGCCTATATCAAGACGGGACCACTCCGGCCGGGTGACCCTCTCCCCTCTCAGCACGAACTGGCGCGGCAACTGGGTGTGAGTCGCCCGGTGCTACGGGAAGCCATGCAGGTGCTGGCGGCCCGGGGTGTGTTGACCATTAAACCCGGCAGCGGATGTTACGTCAGTTCCACGCTGAATGCCCCGGCGGAAACGGTCCTTGAGACCCTGATCCATGAATCCGCGTTGGAAGCATTGGAAGCTCGGATGGTGATTGAGGTGGAACTTGCCGGGCTGGCCGCCGAGCGTGGCAACCTGGACGATTTCGCCATGATTGAAGCCATCCTGAAGCGGCTGGAGCGTGCCGTGGCGCAGCGGGAAGATACCGCCGTCATCACCTCAGACTTTCACCGAGAGCTGGCGCGCTCAGGGCACAATGCCATCCTCTTCCGTATGTCCGAGGTGCTGAGCCGGAGCCGCACTGATCAAGGGCTACGTATCGAGCACGCGTTACCTGATGTGCGCGCCGGAGAGCCGGAGAGTCATCGCAAACTCTTCGAAGCCGTGCGCGCGGGAGAGCCTGCGGTTGCCCGTGCGGCGATGCGTGAGCACCTGGAACTCGCTCACGGCTGGGAAGAGCAGGTAGCTGCACTGCGCGATTCCGCGCAACGCGAAGGTTCCCTCCTCGCGGCACCCTGACTCGTGAGCGAGGTCATCATCCAGTCTTTGCTTGACCCGCTGAACTTCGTTGATATCCAGAGGACACAAAGTGGTCATACCACCAAATCACCGTATGTCGCCGAATCTCACGAACTCGCGTGGAACCGGCCCGAGGTTTTCCGGAACAGTACCGCCATCGGCCCATGGGCATGTGAGGCGCGCCGGGGCATGAGCACGCCTGTCAGCGCTAC
>JALYWD010000092.1 GCA_030852885.1 Chloroflexota bacterium
CAGCGTCTCATCGAAGTCATTGATGTCGAAGACCAGGTTGCGCTCGGGCGTGGCGTAGCCACCGAAGTTGCCAAGATGCGCGTCACCGCAGAGCTGCGCCCGCAGCCCCGTGACCGGCGTGGCGGCCTGATCGTGCGCCATCACCGCTGCGGCGCCACGGAGAAAGGCAAAGGGAGACTCAAGCATCCGCCCAAAGCGGAGTGGCGCCACGCTGGGGAGGCGCCCCCGATTTGACGCCTCCAGCAACGCCAGTGGATCCGGGCGATCCGGGGCGGGCGACCACGCGTTGTGAACTGAACGCGGCACCCTGCAGCGCAGGGCCCTGGCCGCCGCGGCCCGTTCATCAGGCGGAGGTTCTGGAGCACGTCTTTGAGCGATCAAGGTCCCGGCGGCGATCAGTGAATCCTCCCTCACGTTGCGCCACGTGTCGGTCAACCAAGAGCATGGGCCATGCCACTGCCGCCTGAGTTGGTCACAATCGTGCACTGGTGTTGCTGGTCCGCAGCACGTCAATGCGGTGTATCACGAACCAGGACACCTCGCTTTGGCAAGAGCAACGGTCCGGGCGTCGTAATCCCGATCTTGCCATTTCATGGTGAGGCGGCGATGGCGACAGGCGTCTGGGACAGAGAGCCACCCTGGGCCGCGTTGGCCGGGAGATGCGTCTGGAGCCTGGGAGTTGATCGCGCAGGCCCTGGACCTGGCAAGTTGTCACGTTCAGCCGTTTGCTCCACACGCCGCAACAGTGCTTCCCAGACGTTCGGGATGCGATACACCAGGGCGATGACCAGATCGCCCGGCGCGGCCAGGTCTATCGCCGCGTGCACCGCCTCAACCTCGTCCAGGACCACGGTGACCAGCTCGGCAGGGAACCCTGATGCGATGACGGCTTCCTTCAGCAGGCGCGCCACCTCGCCGCGTTGACGGCCTCTCGGATTGTCGTGCTCCCGGATCACGATCTGGTCGAAGGTGCGGCCAGCCAACTCGCCGAAGGCCCGAATATCTTCGTCCCGCCGGTCGCCGGCGATGGCAATCACACCCACGGAGCGCGGCGGTGCGGTGCGCCGCACGAAGTCGGCCACCGCCGCCAGGCCACTGAGGTTGTGCCCATAGTCCATAACCACCTGTCGCCCCTCGACGTCCAGCAGGTTGAAGCGGCCAGGGGTCTGCGCGTAATCGGCCGTAAATGTCCTGAGCGCATTGCGGATGACCTCCAGCGGGACGCCGTGGGCAAGCGTGCCGGCGGAGGCAGCCAGCGCGTTGGCGATGTTGACACGGATTCGCCCACCGAGGGTGGCCGGAATCTCGGAGGCGAGGAGGATGCCGGTTTCCTTATTGCCCTCCAGGAGTGTCAACATATCTCCGGCGGGTGTCTGCTGCAACACCACAGCGCGGCCTCGCTCTCGCACGTGCTCGCGCACCACCAGGTTCTCTGCATCCATGGCAAAGAAGATGATCTCTCCCCGCGCCGTACGGGCCATCTCTACCGTCCAGGGATCGTCGGCATTGAGCACGGAAGCGCCATCGCGAAAGACTGATTGCGGCACCACCGCCTTGACCCGGGCCAGGTCCTCGAGTGACATGATTCCATGCTGCCCGAGGTGGTCGTAGGAGACATTCGTGACGACGGCGATGTTACAGCGGTCGAAGCCCAGGCCTTCGCGCAGAATGCCACCACGCGCGGTCTCGAGGACCGCACAGTCAACGATCGGATTCTGCAACACCATGCGGGCGCTGATGGGCCCGGCGGAGTCGCCGGCCTCGATCTGCACTCCATCGATGAAGATGCCATCGGAAGTGGTCATACCCACGGTCTGGCCAGTGGCGCGGAGGATATGAGCGATCATGCGTGTGGTGGTGGTCTTGCCATTCGTGCCGGTAATGGCCAGGATCGGGATCCGCGCTGGTCCCGCATCGGCAAAAAGCATGTCGATCACGGCCCGGCCGACGCGGCGTGGCTGCCCTTGTGTAGGGTGCGTGTGCATGCGAAATCCAGGGGCGGCGTTGACCTCGACAATAGCGCCTCCCCCCTCACGCACGGACTGGGCTATGTCGGGGCAGAGAAAGTCGATGCCCGCAACGTCCAGGCCGACCACCATCGCCGCCTGACGCGCAATCGCGGCGTTGTCGGGGTGTATGTCGTCGGTGCGATCGATCGAAGTGCCCCCGGTGCTCATGTTGCCGGTCTGCTGCAGGGCCACGTGTGTTCCGGCCGCGGGAATGTCATCGAGCCTCAGGTCCTGGCCGGCGAGCGTGCGCTCGGTGTGGGCGTTGAGCGGAATGCGCGTGAGAACCTTCTCGTGCCCGATGCCTCGGCGGGGATCGGCGTTGGTGATGGCAATGAGCTCACCGATCGTGTGCTCTCCGTCCCCCATCACGTGCGCCGGGACCCGCTCGGCAACCGCAACCACCTGCTTGTTGATGACCAGGATGCGGTAGTCCTTGCCTGCAATGAATTGCTCAACGACAACCACGCCGTTCCTGCTTTCCGCCGCTGCCCTGGCGTAACAGGCGCGCAGGTCGTCATCGCTGCAGACATTGAGGCAAACCCCACGGCCGTGGTTGCCATCGAGCGGTTTGAGCACCACTGGGTAGCCAATCCGATTGGCGACGGTGCACGCCTCGTCGAGGCTGTGAACCAGGGTTCCGCCTGGCACCGGAATGCCAACGTTACGCAGGAGCCGGCTTGTGAGTTCCTTGTTGCCAGCGATCGTAGAGGCGATGTCCGAGGTGTGCGATGTAAGCGTGGCCCAGATGCGCCGTTGGTAACAGCCGTGCCCGAGCTGAACCAGGGAGCGGTCGGGATCGAGCCGCAGCACCGGGATATCGTCGCGCTCGGCCTCGGCGATGATCGCGGCTGTTGAGGGACCGTAGGCCGTGCGCTCGGCCAGGCGGATGAGGTGCTCCAGCTCCTGCGTGTAATCGAACACCGGATCGCAGCCGTAGACGAGCTGATTGAGCAACTGCCTGGCAAGCTGACCTGAGGCGAGCCCCACATCCTCTTGCGTGTAGGCGTAAATGACGTTGTAGAGGCCGTGCTCGTCCGTGCTGCGCGTCTTGCCCCGTGTCACGTGCGCCCCGGTGAGATTCTGGAGTTCCAGGGCCACGTGCTCCAGGACGTGGCCCATCCAGGTGCCTTTGCGCATCCGCTCCAGGAACCCGCCGGGGTGGCCGAGCGAGCAGCCATGGTTGTGAAGTGAGGGGATGAGCCCGGTCAATTGCTCGGTGAAGCCTGGTATGAGATTGGTTGGCCGCTCCTCCAGTTCGCCGATATCGACGAGCATTTGCACCACTGGCACCCGGGCCCAGAGGTTTGGCCCGCGGTAGACTTTCGATCTGCGAATCTCGATCACGTGCGTGCCTTCTGTGATGGCTCCATCGCCAGCTCGTGCCCGTTGCGGGGGGTGCCCCCGTTGATCCCGATGGCTTGCCGGGTATTGAGGTCAAAGCGGTGGCCGGCAGCGAGGACGTGCAGCGCACTGTGGACGACGGTCAGTACCTCGCCTGGGTCCCGTTCGAAGTAGTCAGAGACCATCTCGCGGCCGTCAATAATGGTCACCATGTTGCTGCCGAGGACTTCCAGGGCGCCCTGGCGGTCGATGATGATGGCGGTGTCCTCATCGAGGCCAATGCCAATCAACCCGGGATTGGCGGAGAATGCCGACAAGAGACGTCCCATCCTGCCGCGCTGGCTGAAGTGTTGGTCGATAAGCACATCCTGCAGGAGGCCGAAGCCGGCAACGGTGTCCACCATCCCCTTGCGGGCAGAGGCATCATCCGAGTTGCCGCCGATACCGGTCCCGCCGACCATCATGGTGGAAGTGAGGATGGAGGCGCCGGCACTGGTGCCGGCGATGATGACTTGCTCCTGGTTGCGGCGACGCAGCTCCTCCGTCACCCGAGTTCCGGCAAGGAGCTCGACGAGCCGCGCCTGAGCACCGCCCGAGATGAAGATCCCAGTGGCGTGGCGCACCTTCTCCAGCGCAGCGTCATCCCCGGCATCTGACCGCTGCTCGATCCGCAGCCAGTCGGCCTCCTTGACACCGATCTCGTAGAAGAGTTCCGCATACCGGTCGCCGCTCTCCTGTGCTGTCTCGGAGGCCGTGGGGATGACCAGAACCCGGGCCTCTTCTCCGCCCGCCAGTTCGACGAACCGCTCCAGGATCGCTCCACCCGGTTCCGTCTCCTCTGCCCCGCCAATCGGCATCAGCGGCCCCTGGCAGAAGGGGCGCGCGGGTATCGAGGTCTTCGGTAAGCCCTCAAGC
Organism: Chloroflexota bacterium; assembly: GCA_030852885.1. Lineage (GTDB taxonomy): Bacteria > Chloroflexota > Chloroflexia > Thermomicrobiales > UBA6265 > JACCXM01. The sequence continues at coordinate 4,266 of JALYWD010000092.1, forward strand.
TCAGCGCTCAATGAGCCGCCACCGGGCAGACCGAAGCTTGCGGTACGTCCGTCCATCTTCAAGACCTTACGTGCTGTGCCAACGGGCCATTTTTCGCCGACGATATCGCACGGGGCATGCCACGCTCGGCATCCATGCCGGTCCCTGTGGTGCAGCCACTGGGACGGTCCGGGCTCTCACTCACCACAGCCGCTGTGACGTGTCCTCTGTGTAGCCCAGCCATCCCGGCTTGCGGCGTTCTGGTACGCCCCATGCAAATTGCCACGGCATGCAGCGCGTCACCAGTCCCCGACGCGAGTGCGGTTTTTCCACACCCTGTCCTGGTTCGCAGCCGGCGGTCCCGGTAGCAAGGAGTAAGGAACGATGTTCTTTCACGTCAAGGAGATGCAGT
>JALYWD010000093.1 GCA_030852885.1 Chloroflexota bacterium
AAGCAGTTGTGCGCGCAGCAGTCGCTGTCCCGGGTGCAGGCCGTGCCGTTGGCGGCGCAACTGCCGGGCCGGCTGCCGCCCCCGCCGCCACCGCCGCCATTGCCGCCGTTCCCATTGCCGTTACCGCCGTTGTCGCCCTTGTTGGTCGTGTTCCTGGTGTTCTGGTGCTTGCGGTGGCGCCGCTTGCGCCGTTGGGCAGCCTTGCGCTGCTTGAGGCGGTCGTGCGGTTTCTCCGCCTCCGCCTCGTCCACCAGGTCGGTGAGCGCACCCACCAGTGGGAGGGCAGCGAGGGCGGCAATGAGATGCCGGCGGGTGCCCCCAACGGCAAAGGCCCGGGCGAGGGTATCGAAGCGGCGTGGGTCCACGAAAACTCCCTGTCACGTTGCCTGTCCGGCTGCTGGAAGCGACCGGGACGGCGAGTGGCAGGAAAAGTCCGCCATACCTCGCCGGTGGGTGCAGCCATCGCAGCTCATCACCAGAACACCCAGCCGCAGTGCGGCCACGCGCACATGGTCATCCTAGGAGGCGAGATGCGCTGCGCGGAGTGACAGCGCCCTGACATCACCGTGACAATCGTCCTGGATTACCCGCTACGAGCGGTTAGCCGTTGCGGATGCAGGGGAGAAAGGAGGGGTTTGCACCTTCCCACACCATGCCTGTGGCGCCATGAAAGCGGCGGGGCCGCCGGGATCAACCTGGTTGCCAGGACCGGCACGGTGAGGCCCAGAAGGACGCCCCCCACGTCTCGGGCAACGCGGTCAATCCCGGACCTGGTGATGTCACCGCATGGCTGGCGAACCCGGCCCTGCCAGGAAGGTGGACGAGCGCAATCTCCTACTCCACCGTCACCGTCACCACGTGCATCCCATTCTGCCCGTAGCCCTTGAGGTTCCACGCGGCCTGCACTGGTTGGCGCAGGCGGCGCTCGTCCGTAGCGCGGGCCAAGATGGCGTGCTGGCCGGGGGTGGCATTCCAGGGCAAGCTGAAGCGGGTCCAGGCGCGGCGTCCCACGCGCTCCAGGTTGGCGTCCTGCCACGTCTCGCCACCATCAGCGCTGACCTCGACGGCAGCAATCTCCCCGTATCCAGACCAGGCGTAGCCCGTGATGGTCGTGGCGCCGGCCGCCAGATGCTCATCGGCCTGCGGCGATGCGATGACGGACTTGACGCCCATCTCCTCCACCGGGCGCAGGGCCGTGCCATCCTCTGCCCAGTAGACGTAGTTGTCGGCGTTCCAGTACCCGGCGAAGGCGTGGTCCAGCACCGTTAGCCCCACCAGCCACTTGGTGGAGGCAATGCCGGCCCAGCCGGGCGTCAGCAGCCGCACCGGCGCGCCGTGCGCCACCGTCAGCGGCTCGCCGTTCATCCGCAGCACCAGCAGCGTGTCTGGGTCCTGAGCCACGGAGAGGGGCAGGCCGCGCTGCATCTCCGGGAAGTCTCCCCCCTGCGTCACGAGATCGACCGCGCCCGTGCGTACTCCCGCTTGCGCCAGGACGCCGGCCAGGGTCACGCCCTCCCAGACCGCCGTGCCGCAGGCATCGTTGCGCCAGGGCGTGCCCTCCGGCACGGGCTCGAAGCGCGTGCGCCCGTTGCCGGCGCACTCCAGGAAGGCCGCGAAGGTGCGCCGCGGCATCCCCTGCAGATCCGCCAGAGAGAGGGTCAGCGGGCGCTCGACATGGCCCCCAATCGTGAGCGTCCACGTCTGCGGATCGATTACCGGAACCGGCCCGTTGGAGCGCATGAAGAAGCGCTCAGTGGGCACGACCAGGTCATCGGCTGCCGCCTCCTCCTGGTACTGCAGCGGCATACCGAAATTGCCGCCGCCGTACGGGATCAGGCGCTGATCCTTGCCAAGGTCTGCCAGCAGCGCCTGCGGCTCCTGCTTGAGATCGATGTAGGATGCGGGAGCAATTGGCGGAACGGCGGTAACCATGATTGGCCTCCTGGAACTCTGAAACGGCGCCTGCCCGGCGGACCTGCAACCGGTAACTCGCTGGAGTTGAGGGACAATCGCGTCGATGCCGCATTGTCCACTGAGGTTGTAGACATTGCGCTGGCCGGGGTCAAGGCCAGTGGCGCGACCGGCATCGTGTATTGACCAACTTGATCGACAACTGTACTATCCTCCCGTTCGCGCTCCGGCGCGCTCATCACGAGGAGTCGAGGGACCGGCCCGGTGACGCTCCAGCAACCACCCTCCGGGGCAGGTGCTCCATCCGGCAGGCGGCAGCGCCTGAAAGATGAGGGAACCCCGCGGCCGCATGCGCCAATGGCTCCGTGACCCCCTCACTCCCTTGTCACCCGGCGAGGGATTTGGCTATCTGCCCAGTGCGTGCTGGGCGGTCCGTTTGTGGTGCGCGTACGCGGCGCCATTATCGCAAGAGGGTCCTGACGAATGCACGATCTCACCCTGAAGCAACAGGTGTTGGCCTCGGCCCAGGCCGCGCTCAACCGCCGTCGCCTGCTCGGGCTCGGAGCTGCGGGCCTGGCCGGCGCTATCGCCGCGCGCCCTGGCCTGACCTGGGCGCAGGATGCCACACCCAGCGCGAGCCTGCCTGACTTTACCGGCGAAACGCTGAATTTCATGATCATCCAGCCGCACGCGGTGACGGGCGATCTGCTCAAGGCGGACTTCGAGGCCGCGACCGGCGCCACGGTGGAGCTGACGGTCGTTCCCTACGACGAGGTGCAGGCCAAGGCCACACTCGACGTGCAGTCTGGCGCCAATGTCTTCGATGTTCTTGACTACTGGTATCCCACGGTTGGCGCACTGGCGAGCCAGGGCGTGATCGAGGACCTGACCGAGTTCATCGAGAGCGATCCGGATATCGACCCCGCCGACTTCATCCCCAGCATCTACGATGTCTACACGCTCTACGATGGCCGCCGCTGGGGCATCCCATACGACGGCGACACGCACGTGCTCTTCTACAACACGGAAATCTTCGAACGGAATGGCCTGTCGGCTCCGGAATCGTGGGACGACTTCCTGAACGCGGCCAAGACGATCACGGAGGCCGAGAGCGCGAACGGCGTCTACGGCGCGGCGCTCCAGGGGTTCCAGGCCCCGATCATCATTGGGTCCTCCTACGCGAACCGCCTGGCAGGTTTTGGCGGCCAGTTCCTGACCGAAGACAACGCGCCCGCGCTCGATTCCGAGGCGGCGGTGCAGGCGGCGCAGGCGATGCTGGACGTGGCGCCGTACGCGCTGCCGACGCCTTTGGAGACCGGCTTCGACCAGGCACTGCCGGCGTTCCTGAACGGCCAGATCGCCATGATGGAGTTCTGGACCGACCTCGGGGTTTACGCCGAGGGCCCGGACAGCAAGATCGCAGGCAAGTGGGACGTCGTGCAGATGCCGTACGGTGGCGCGAACGACAAGCACATCGCCCCGCTGAACGCGGGCTTCTGCTTCTCCGTCTCCACCGGCTCTCACAACAAGGACCTGGCGCGCGAGTTTGTGAAGTTCGCGACCAGCAAGGACTATCACATCAAGCTGCTGACGGTGACCGGCAGCGGCATCGACCCCATGCGCCTCTCCGGCCTGGAAGCTGAGGAGTACAAGGCCTTCGCGCCCAAGGTACAGGCGGCCGCCACGGCCTCCCTGGGCGGGGCATTCGCCTGGCCGACCATACCCGAATCGCCTGACCTGATGCAGGCGCTGGCGGACGAACTGGCGCTGATGCTGCAGGGCAACAAGGACGCCGCCACTGCCCTCGCGGACGTCCAGGCCGCGTGGGTGACGATCTTGCCGGCATAACCCTCACCCCCAGCCCCTCGCCCGGTGCGCGGGAGAGGGGAGCCGGACGGCGGACGCCAGGATCGTTCGTCCGCTGACATCGGCCTGAGGGCAAACACGCTCGGCCACCAACCATGAGCCCCTCTCCCGCGCACCGGGCGAGGGGTTGGGGTGAGGGCTTACACGTGGTTCCCCAACGCACATTCAGCGCGCACACCCAGCGCCTCACTCCCATGCTGCTCGTCGCGCCGCTGGTGGTGGCGCTACTGGCCTTTGCCATCTATCCGCTCATCTACCTCATCGTGCTGTCCGGCTCGAAATCGCTGCTCGGCAAGCCCTTCCAGGAGTGGGTCGGGTTCACCAATTTCCAGGCTGCCTTCGCCGACCAGGCGTTTCTCTGGTCGCTGGTGCGCTCGGTGGGGTTCGCGATCCCGATGACCATCATCGAGGTGGCGCTGGGGCTGGGCATTGCGATCCTGTTGCAGCAGAGCGTGCGTGGGGGGCACCTCATTCGCACGCTGCTCCTGCTGCCGCTGATGACGCCGCCGGTGATGGTGGCCGTGGCCTGGAAGCTGATCCTGAGCCCGGTCGGCGGGCTGCTGAACAGCGTGCTGGCCAAGCTGGGGTTGACCTCGCAGCCGGTCTCGGTGCTCGGCTCCTCGACCTGGGCGTTTCCCTCGGTGGCCGTGGCGGACGCCTGGCAGTGGACGCCGTTCATCACGCTGCTCCTCTTCGCCGCGCTGCAAGCGCAGCCAGACGATGTGCGGCAGGCTGCCACGATCGATGGCGCCAGCGAGTGGCAGATCTTCCGCGACATCACGCTGCCGATGCTGATGCCGGCACTGGTGGCGGTGGCGCTGATCCGCTTCATCATGGCGCTGAAGCTGTTCGACCTGGTCTACGCCCTGACGGCCGGCGGCCCCGGCTTCGACACCACCGTGGCCTCGTTCCACATCTACCGGGTGGCCCTGGAGAAATTCAACGTGGGGTACGCGGCGGCCCTCACCCTGATCTTCGGGGTGGTGGTAAGTTTGGTCACCCTGCCCCTGGTCTGGTTGCGTGACTGGTCGCTGCGGAGGTGGGGATGAGCGCCAGCGCGCCGGGCCTGCCGATGTCAACGACCGCCTTGCCGGCGACTCACCAACAGGAGCAATACGTCAGTGCCCGGAGCGGCCGCCCGCGGCGTGTCCTGCACGGCCTGCTGCTGGCTGCGGTGCTGATCTTCTTCCTGACACCCATTGTCTACCTGACGCTGGTCTCATTCACGCCGCAGCCAGAGGTGCTGAGTGGGCAGATCATTCCCTCACGCATCGCCTGGGAGAACTGGCCGAACGCCTTCGACTCCGTGCAGGTCACACTCTTCCTGCGCAACTCGATCATCGTGGCCGCGCTGAGCGCGTTGGTGACCATGGCCATCGCCGTTCCCGCCACCTACGCCATGGTCCGCTTCCGCACCGGTGGCTCCTTCCTGCGCTCGGCCGTGCTCTCGTCCTACGTCGCGCCACCGATTGTGGCCGTGATCCCGCTCTTCTTCCTGCTCAAGACGACCTCGCTCATCGACACCCTGCCCGGGCTGGCGCTGGTGCACGCGCTGGCCAACCTGCCGGTGGCAATCTGGCTGCTGGATAGCTTCGTGCGCGAGATCCCGGTGGACCTGGAGGAAGCCTCCTGGGTGGATGGCAATGGCCGCTTCGGCACGCTGCTGCGCATCGTGCTGCCGCTGCTGGCGCCGGGATTGGTCGCGGTGGCGATCATCTGTATCATCCTGTCCTACAACGAATTCCTGTTCGCGCTGGTGATGACGTATCGCCCGGAAACCCAGACGCTGCCGGTGGGCATTGCCCTCTTCCAGGGCGACCGCCTCGTGCAGTTTGGGCAGATGGCCGCCGCGTCGCTCACCGGCATGATCCCGATTTACCTGGTTGCCCTCTTCTTCCAACGTGGCCTCGTGCGGGGCCTGACGATGGGGGCGGTGAAGTAGGGGGAGACGCTCCTGCGGGAGCTTGGGGG
>JALYWD010000109.1 GCA_030852885.1 Chloroflexota bacterium
CCTCCAGGCCGTCCCAGAGGCGCACCCCCCGCCCGAGCAGCAGCGGGACCTGCACCAGGTGGCAGACATCGATCAGATCAGCGGCCAGGAAGTCGCGGATCGTGGCCGGGCCGCCCCCGATGCGCACATCGCGCCCCTCCGCCAGCTCCCGCGCCAGGGCCAGCGCCTCCGGCGGCGTGGCATCGACGAAGTGATACGTGGTGCCGCCCGCCATTTCGATGGGTGGGCGCGGGTGGTGGGTGAGCACCACCACGGGCGTGTGGAAGGGGGGATGCGGCCCCCACCAGCCGCGCCACTCGTCGTCGGTGCCCACACCGGTCCACGGCCCACCGTCGGGGGGACCGAACTTGCCCCGGCCCATGATCTCGGCCCCGATGTTGACCGCATGGCGGTCCGCGAAGACGTGATCGACGCCCGTGCTACCGCCCGGCTCGCCGACCATGGTGTGCCAGAAGCGGGTGGCGAACATCCACGCGTGCAGCCGCTCCCCGGCGTGCCCGAACGGCGCCTCCAGCGTGAGCCCCTCGCCGGTGCCGAACCCGTCGAGCGAGATCGCGAAGTTATGCACATGAACCTGGGACATCGTTCCTCCAGAGCCGGCGGTGCACGCACCGGGCGACCTGAACATCAAGCGTTCGCTGGCGAGCCTAAACTGATAATGGATGCTAGCCAAGAGCCAATTTCTGGGATTTGCTCGATACCATTTATCGGAACTATCGTTGATGCTCTCCGGACAGCGATGGATTGGAGGCAGAGTGCCCAAGCAGGCTCGCCCGACCGAACGACCGGAAATTCACCTTGACCCGACGCTCCCGGAGCCGCTCTACAAGCAGCTCTACGGGCGGCTGCGCGCAGTGATCCTGGCCGGGCAAGTGCCGCGCGGAGCGCGCCTGCCATCCACACGAACACTGGCCACGGAGCTTGGCGTGTCCCGCACGACGACGGCCCTGGCGTATGAACAGTTGGTCCTGGAGGGCTATCTCGAAAGCCGGATTGGCCACGGTACGATCGTCTCGCGTCAATTGCCGGATGGGCTTGTTGAGAGCCCGCACTCAAGCGGCGGCAAGGTGCAGACCGAGGATCGACCAACGCCGCTGCCTCGCCCGGTCCCGCGCGCCTCTGTCCTCGACACGGTGCCCCAGCTCGATCGCATCGAGGGTAGCGGCAGCCGGGCGTTTGTTGCGGGCCAGCCCGCGCTCGATCTGTTTCCGTACGCCCTGTGGGCCCGGTTGCTGGCCCGGCGCGCCCGCCAGTCGCTACGGGAGCACGCCGGTTATCAGCCACCAGCAGGGTATCTCCCGCTGCGGGAAGCGATCGCCACGCACATTGGCATCACGCGCGGCGTGCGCTGTGCGCCGGAGCAGATCATCATCACCAGCGGCGCCCAGGGCGCGCTCGATCTCGTCGCGCGCACGCTGCTCGCTCCCGGCGATGCGGCCTGGATCGAGGACCCGGGGTACTTCGGAGCGCGGGGAGCGCTGCTCGCTGGCGAGGCGCATCTGGTGCCCGTACCGGTGGACGCGCAGGGGCTCGTCGTGGCGGCCGGCCGGGAGCGTGCCCCGGCGGCCCGGCTGGCGTTCGTCACGCCGTCCCACCAATTTCCCACCGGGGTGACCATGAGCCTGAGCCGCCGGTTGGCCCTGCTGGACTGGGCAAACGAGGCTGACGCGTGGGTAGTGGAGGACGACTACGACAGCGAGTATCGCTACGGTGGGCGCCCGCTGGAGGCGCTGCAAGGCCTGGACCATGCCGGGCGCGTACTCTACGTCGGTACCTTCAGCAAGGTGCTCTTTCCCTCCCTGCGGCTCGGGTACCTCGTGGCGCCAACCCCGCTGATCGACCCGCTGCTGCAGACCCGCCGCTTCCTGGATTTGCACCCGCCGATCCTCGAGCAGATGGCCCTGGCGGACTTCCTGCGCGAGGGTCACTACGCCAGTCACCTGCGGCGGACACGTCACCAGATCCAACGCCGCCGCGATTGCCTCCACCAGGAGTTGCGGCGTCATTTGGGTGGTTTGCTCGACGTGTCACTGCCCGAAGCCGGACTCGAACTCGTCGGCTGGCTCCCGCGCGACAAGGATGACCAGCGGGCCGTTGCCCTGGCCGAAGCGGCCGGGATCATCGTGGTCGCGATCTCCCGCCAGAGCCTGGAGCCGCCGCCTCGTGGAGGACTGCTGCTGGGCTTTGCCGGCATCGATGAGGAGGCGATCCAGCGTGGGGTGAAGACGCTGGCTGACGCCCTCGAACCACTGTGAGCACGGGATGCCTCTAACCATTCCGGTCCATCTGCGCGGCGCGCTCTGCGGCGTGGAACTCCCACGGAGCCTGTGGCAGAACGTCGCCGGTCTCCAGCAGCGTCTTGAGGTTGGCGAGCACGCTTGGCCAGCCCTGGCTGATCGCCTGCAAATCATCCACGGTCCGCAGACGTGACTGGGTGAGGGTGAGCTTGACGATATCGCGGTGGGACTCGATCTCGAAGGTGACGAGGCTCTGCTCGAAGGCGGGATCATCGAGCAGCTTGGGGTCATCGAACCCGAACGTGAGGCGGTGCGGGGGATCGCACTCGATCACGGTTCCCGACGCGTCCGCAATGGCGGAGCCATCAGTGCGCACATGGTCAACCCTGCTGCCCACCGCCCAATCGGAAACCTGGGCGTGCCCCCAGAACCGGCCGGTGATCTCCGGGTCGGTGAGTGCATGCCAGACCTGCTCGGGCGTCGCCCGGATATAGGTGGTATAGACGTAGTCAGGGATGGTTGCAGTGGCAGTTGTCGTCATGGCGATCTCCTCTGCGCGTCGCTTGATGCTGCCGAGGGCCACCAGGCGCGGCTCCTCGAACTTCCAGATCCAGCGATTCTGGATCTCGTGGATGGGCACCGGGTTGAGGTAGTGCAGCTTGCGCCGCCCATCGCGCACCGAGGTCACGAGGTTCGCGGCCTCCAGCAGCTCCAGGTGCTGGCTCACCGACTGGCGGCGCATGTTGAGGCCCTCGCACAACTCGTTGAGCGTCATGCCCGACCGCGCGTGGAGCATGTCGAGCAGTTGACGCCGGGTCGGGTCTGCGAGGGCCTTGAAGACCGGGTCCGTATCCATGCCGGTATTATGCAGGTATTTGCCTGCATAAAGCAAGCGGTAGATGGAAAGACACGAGGGGCGGGCCGCAAGCGTCCTACGCGGCGCTGAGCCGCTGGGTCTCCGCCGGTACGGCGGAGGCACTGTGCGCACCTTGTGCCACGCGCCAGCGGTCCAGCGCCACGAACCCGATGAAGGCGAACACGGCGCTGGCGGCGTTGAACGCCACGCGCAGCCAGTGCAATTGCTCGAACTGCTCGGCGGTCTGCCGCAGCACCTCGGGTGAGTGCATCGCCGAGCCTTCCACGAACATGATGGTGTTGCGCGGCCAGAAGAACAGCATGGAAGCCGCACCGTCCGCCACGATGCAGAGCAGGCTCAGCGCCACCCAGCGCCGCACGCTGCCCACCGGCCAGCTCAGGCCCACCGCCGCGATCCCCAGCGCCCAGGAGAGCATGCCCAGCGGGCGGAAGAACGTTGCCGGACTGGCCTCGCTGAAGAACCCGGAGGCGTAGGCCAGTGATTCCGGCGCGTTGCGGAAGATGTTCGGGTAGATCATGAAGGTCTCCAGCATGATCGCACCCAGCAGGATCATCATCACCCACAGGTAGACGAGCACGACGGGGTAGGTGAGGCGTTGCAGCCGTTCCACAATGGTTCCTCCTTACGCATGGTGAGGCGGCGCGCTGAAAGCGGCTGCTGTGCCGTGCGCCACGACCTTCCACCGTAGGGTTGAACCCGGCCCGGGGCATCAGCCAAACGGCAGGTTCAGGGGTTCATCCGGGCCTGAACCGGCTGACGCAGCCCAACATTCTCCGTCCATCTTCCTCTGTCATCCTGAGCCCGCAGGCGAAGGATCTCGTCCCTCTCTCACCTCGCACCCAGCCCGTTCCCCTCCCACCGCTCCCTTCAGGTGTCATCTCGAGCGGAGTCGAGAGATCTCGGCATCACCGGCTGCATCCTTGCGAGGTGTCGTCCACCTTCGCGTGTCATTCTGAGCCTGCAGGAGAAGGATCTCGCGCACCGGCCGCAAGTGCGCGAAGACACTGCGTACGTCGGGGGGCGGCATCGGTACTTGGGGGTAGTCAAGGCCGAGATCTCTCGACTGCGCTCGAGATGACACCTGTGGGTGGGGGTGACATCGGACCGTGGTGGCTGGTAAGCGAGATCCGCCGCCTGCGTCAGGATTACACGCGAAGGTGGACGAACCAGGTAACACCGGATTCACGTGTGCCGGTGAGCCACACCCAGCCTCCATGAGCCTGAAACAGCCTGGAAAAAGGCCAACAGACTACGGCAGCACGCCAAGCTCCCGCGCCCGGGCCACCGCCTCCGTGCGGTTCTTCGCCTCCAGCTTGCGGTAGATGTTTGCCGAGTGACTCTTGACCGTGCCCACGGAGATGTACAGCTCTTCCGCCACCTCGGCGTTCGTCTGGCCGGTCGCCAGCAGGGCCAACACCTCCAGTTCGCGCTCACTGAGGCCCAGATCAGGCGCAGCGAGGCGGCTGGCGCTGGCTGGTGCGCCAGTGCCCGGTGCGCCGCCGGCTTCCAGCGCGTGGTTCTCGGCGGGTTCCGGCACGGCAGGAGCGTCCTCATACGCAGACTTCGTCACCTGTGCGGCCACGGGCGCATTGTCGGCGACCGATCCCCGATGCTCTCGCCCCTGGATGATTGCCAGCGCCACCGGCACGGCCGCGCCCAGCAGCGGCACAATCCACCAGAGAGCAGTGAGCGGCGCCAGCAACATGGAGATAACGCCCAGGACCGCTATGTAGAGCGCGAGCTGCCAGAGGGAGAAGGCTCCACGGTTGTTGCGTTTCACCATGGCTCCTTCGTGTGGCGGTTCCAGCGGCCCCGCGATGATACCGAACCACCTCGCCGCCGGGAGCCGACGCCTGCCGATCGCTACGCCCCGCGCTACACTTTCGCACCATGGAACGCGCTGCCAAAGGGTTCGCCGTTGCGGCGACCATCGGGATGTTTCTGGTTCTGCTCATGGGCGCCACGGTGACCAACACCGGCTCCAGTGAGGGGTGTGGCAAATCGTGGCCGCTCTGCCACGGGGAGTTCATCCCGGAATACGCCTTCGAGACGATGGTGGAGTACTCCCACCGCCTGGTCACCGGGGTGGAGGGCTTGCTCATCCTCGGTCTGGCCATCACCGCGTTCCCGCTGCGGCGGCGCTACCCCGAGCTGAAGGCGCTGCTGCCACTGATGATCTTCACGCTCATCCTGCAGTCCGGCATGGGCGCGTGGGCGGTCAAGTATCCGCAGACCCCGGCCGTGATGGCCACGCACTTCGGCATCTCGCTGGTCTGCTTTGCTTCAGTTTACGTGGTGATGCGGGTGCTCTGGGTCGAGATGCCCTCTACCCCCGCCGCCATCCGCGCCGTGCCGCCTGGCTACGCGCGGCTGGCCTGGGCCACGCTGCTCTGGTCGATCCTCGTGGCCTACGTCGGCGCGTACATGCGCCACTCTGGCGCGGAGCTGGCCTGCTACACGTGGCCGCTCTGCAACGGGTCGTTGCTCCCGGATCTCGGCAGCCCCGGCGTGGGCGTGGCCTGGAGCCACCGGCTTGTTGCCCTGATCGCCATGGTCATGGTCTTCGCGATGGTCTGGTGGGTGCGCAGCTTCCGCGAGGAACGCCCGGATCTCTACCGCAGCGCCCACTGGGCCGCCGGCCTGATCCTGGCGCAGGCGCTGGTTGGCGGGACCCTGATTTTTTCACAGCTCTCGCTCGCCAGCCTGCTCGGCCACGCCGCCCTGATGGCGCTGCTCTTCGCCGCCCTCGCCGACACCGTCTGGCGCGCTACCCCACGCCGGCGCGGCGCGGAGACGCCGGAAGGTGTCCAGGTCAGCGGGACACCGGCGGTAGTGCGGTAAGCCGGCCGCACCACGTCTTGCCCTCGCCTCAACCCTGCGCTGCCCTCACCCCAACCCCTCCCCCCACCTGCTGCGCGGCTGACTGGGGTAGGTGTTGGAGCAAACTGGCGATGCGGGGCCCTGAACCGGCCACCAGGTCGACGATTTCGCTATGGATCAAATCTCGGCAATCGCCAGGATCGTCGCCCGTGCTCCGCGCTCGATCAGCGACGCGCGGCAGGCAATGAACGTGTCGCGCAGGCGCGTGTTGGCCCCGAGATCACCGAAGACGGGCTGGTAGTCCAGGAAGGAACCTGGTTCGTCACGCTCTCCCTGCGCGGCCGCAATCAGCTCAGTCGCGCGCCGATCATTGATTGGTGTTGGGTCGCCGTTCTCGTCGCGCCCTTCCAGGAAGCGGCTCCAGGCAGCCAGCACGAGCGCGCAGCGCCGGATTTCCCCACCGCTCTCCAGTTGCTCGCGCAGTACCGGCAGCAGGAACTTGGGGATACGCTCCGACGCATCGGCGGCCAGGCGGGCCATGGTGTCGCGCACCGCCTCGTTGGTGTATCGCTCGATCAGCTCCTGGCAGTAGGCGTCCAGGTTGATACCCGGCACTGGTTGCAGCGTCGGCATCGCCTCGAGGCGCATGTAGTCGAGGAGAAAATTGGCGAACGCCGGGTCCCGGCACACCTCGTGCACCAACTGTCCGCCCGCCAGGATGCCGGGATACGCCAACGCCTGGTGCGAGGCGTTCAACAGCCGCAGCTTCATCAACTCATACGGCTCGACGTCATCGACCATCTGGACGCCAACCATCTCCAGGGGAGGGCGGCCGCTGGGGAAAGTGTCCTCGAGGACCCATTGTGCGAACGATTCGGCGCGCACCGGCCACCGGTCCTCGATGCCGGTCTCGGCCAGCACGCTCGCGCGCGTCTCGTCCGTGGTCACCGGCGTAATGCGGTCCACCATCGAGTTGGGGAACGCCACGTTCTCGGCGATCCAGGCCGCGAGGTCGGGGTCCTTGCGGGCGGCGAAGCCCAGGACCACGGTCCGCGCCACATGCCCGTTGCCCTGGATGTTGTCGCAAGTCATCACCGTGAAGGGCGGCGTGCCTGCCTCCCGCCGCCGTGCCAGCCCGGCGGTGATGTACCCCAGCACGCTGCCTGGCAGCGCCGTGCCGGGCTCCAGGTCGCGCAGCGTGAGCGGATCATGCGGCTCGAACTCACCCGTGGTGTCGTTGACGCTGTAGCCACCCTCGGTGATCGTCAGCGACACGATGCGCGTGGCCGGGTCGGCGAGGCGATCCAGCACCGCTTCGGGGTCATCCGGCGCGTACAGGTACTCATGGATCGAGCCGATCACCCGCGCGACCGTTGTGCCGTCCGGGGCGTTGGTGACGAGGGTGTACAGGTTGTCCTGCGCCCGGAGAGCGTCGCGCATCGCCCGGTCGCCTTCCAGGACGCCGACGCCGCAGATGGCCCAGTCGGTGAAGCCACGCGCCAGGATCTGGTCGATGAACATCGCCTGGTGAGCCCGATGGAAGTTGCCCACGCCGAAATGCACGATTCCGGCGGAAACGGCCGACCGGTCGTATCCGGGTGTTGCCACGGTGGGGGCGAGTTCGCTGAGAGTGGCTTCATTCAACACTGGCATCGTCTGGCCTTTCACCCATGGACTGGGCGGTTGTGCACGAGGATCCCGCACGGCTCCTCAATACTGCCACACACGGCAGATGTCCCTCCGAACGCGCGGGGAACCTCGTCGTTGTGCTCACGGCGATCCACATGTCCGCGGCAGCACCGGTGAAGTGACACCCCACCTGCCGCCGGTCACGGTCTCCTGGAGCGGCGCCCGCATCTCCGTAAAGCCGGATCGCTTCCGCTGCTCGTCGCTCACGACATCACGCCGCCCGCGCTTCACCGCACCGCACAATTGTCTCCGCGATCGCGTTCCACGCCCGCTGTGGCTCGGCGTTGTCCAGGCACGAGCAGCCGGCCGAGGGGAAGCCCCACACGCCGATGTCGGTGACGCCCGCATCGAGCAATGCGTCCAGATCATTCGCCGGTCGCAATGTCTCACTTCGCGACAGCCCGAAGTTGCGCACCCAGACATGCACCGGAATGCCGTACTGCTCACGCACATTCGGGAGAAGCGTGATCGCGGCCTCCGGCGTGCGGTAGGCATCGATACCAATGCCGGCGAGGGTGTGCGCCGCCGGTAACACCGGCCACTCGCTTCGATCCGGATTGATGTAGAGGTACTGCGCGGCGCCGGCGACGTCCGCAGTCCTCATCGCCTCCGCCATAGACCGCACTGCCTGCGGCCCGTGCGGCTCGTCCCAGAACATGGCATCGGGCGTTACCTCATGGGCGCACGCCAACCACCACGCCAGCGTTGCATCAGGCGATTGCCCAGCTTCGACGATGCCCTCACCGCCGAAGATGCCGCCCACGCCCCAGGGCGCGATGCGGGTGGCCAGCCCGTTCCGCTTCGCCGCCGCCATCACCGCGGCCGCACCCACGCGGTCGTAGCGCATGCGCTCCGTTGAAATGGGAATGACGACCCAGGAAAATCCGAGCGCGGACAGGGAAGCGAAGTCGCGGTCTGCGACATCCACGTCCCGTCCCCAGTAGGCGCAGCCAAATGTCGGCACTGGTGCCGTTCCTTCCCGTCGCCGATCGCGCTACGGGGTGGCGATCCCGGCGAGCAACGCCTCACTCCTCACCGGCCGAACTGTATGCCGGCTGATCCCATCGTCCAACTTCTCGTCCGGAGCGCCAGAGGCCATGTCAACCTATCAGTCCCGAAAATACGTGATCCGGGAGGCGGGAGCTCGGGACGAGACTGCGTAGGTCCGGGAGATCACCGCGCGATAGATCACCAACCCCGTGATCGCCACGAGGAGCGGTCACCCGATCTTTGCGGCCCGCAACTTCGGGTTGAAGATCAGGACGAGCAGCAGCCCGATGAAACCCAGGGAAGCCATCGAGGCCATGGTGACCTGGGCGCCTGCCGCCGAACTCAGCCCACCAATGAGCAGCATGCCAATCGGTGTCAGGCCGATGGCAGTCGCAATGAGCCCCAGCGCGCGAGCACGGGATTCCGGTGGGGTTGCGCTGAGCACCAGGGCCGCCTGATGGGCGCCGAAGAGCCCCGTGCAGATCCCGTAGGCGAACTGGATAGCCAACGACAGCGCCAAGACTGGCGAGAGCGCGAGTGCGATGAGCATTGCCGCCGCGCCGACCGCGCCGCCGGCAAACAGTGCGCCCGGGCGCTTCGCCCCGGCCCCGAATGTGAGCCACGCGGCAGTCAGCATGCCGCCAACGCCGTCAGCGCCAGCGAGGACACCCATCCAGAAGGGGCCGACCGACAGGATATCGCTGGCCACAATCGCGATGAGCTGCTGGTACGGAAAAACCAGGACATTGATGATGATCGTCACGAAGAACACGCCCCGCACCACCGGGATGTTCAGGGCCGAGGCCCAGCCGCTGTGAGGGGAAGCAATGACGCGGAATGATCCCGCATGGGCTGGGCGCGCCGGGAGCAGGCGCTTGAAGCTCCAGATCCAGATCAACCCGGCTGCGTAGAGCAGGGCGAGGTAGCTGTAGGCGAGACTCGCGCCGCCAGCCGACAGGAGAAACCCGGCGACAAGCCCGGAGGAGATCTTGGCGCCGCTCATCGAGAGGGATTCGAGCGACATGGAGCTTGCGAGCAACGATCGCTCCTGCACCTCATCGATCAGGGCGGCCCGGGCAGAGAAATCCGCTGCCGTGCCGCAACCGAGGACGAAGATCATCGGGTAGATGATCGCCAGTGAATCACCGCCGAGCAGGAAGGTCATCACCAGGCAAAGCGCCGCCAGCAGGCTTGCCGCGTGGATCGCGAGCAGGATGTTGACCCGCGTGAAACGATCAGCCAGGGCGCCGAAGAGAGATCCGAAGACGAGCATCGGCAGCACGCGAAAGAAGCCCGTGAGTCCCACGAGGAATGGAGAGCCGGTGAGTACGAGAACGATCCAGCCAGAGGTGATGATTTCCACCCACCTGGCATTGGAGAACAGGAACCCCGACAACCAGATACGCCGGTAAACCGGTGACTCCAGCACCTGCGCCGAGAACCTGACGCGTCCCCGGCGCTTCGTGCTGGCCGAGCCAGGTTCCAGGGGTTCCGCCTCGGCCAAGTCGTCTCCGTTACGCATTAGCCACGAACCGGCGACAAGACGACGATCCCCTGGTCACGAAGTGAAGACCAGCATCTTAGGTCTTTTCGCAACGTTTGCAACACGGCGGTCATGCAACGATGGAGCAAGGCGCTCGCCGCACACAACGTGGATTGTTTCGGCGCCCGGCGTCACCACGCCGAATCTGGCACGGGCAGCCGGGGCATGAAGCCCCTCTCCCGCGCAGCAGGTGGGGGGAGAGGGGTTGGGAAGAGGGCTATTCGGCAGGCGCGCTAGTCCAGGATCTCCACGTACCCCTCCGTGCCGTGCACACGGATGCGCTGCCCATCCCGGATCAACCGCGTGGCATCCACTACCCCCACGACGGCCGGCAAGCCGTACTCCCGGGCAATGACCGCACCGTGGGTCATCAAGCCCCCGACCTCCGTCACCAGGCCACTGATCGTCACGAACAGGGGCGTCCAGCTGGGGTCCGTGTAGGCGGTGACCAGGATGTCGACCGGTTCCAGGTCCGCTTCCGCCATGTCCAGGATCACCCGGGCCCGCCCCTCGATGGTTCCGGCGGACACCGGGAGGCCGATAAGCGCACCGGGCGCCAGGTCATCACGCCGGTACACCCCGGTGATCACCTCGCCGTCTGACGTCATAACGCGCGGCGGTGTCAGCGCCCGGTACGAGGCGAACTCCTCCTTGCGCTGCCGGATGCGTTCGCCATCCACCTGGTGCGTGCGCACGGCCTCCTGGAACTCCTCGAACCTGAGGAAAAAGATGTCTTCCTGCTCCCCAAGAACGCCGGCCTGCACGAGGCGCTCGGCTTCTTTCAACAGGGCTTGCTTGTGCACGAAGTACCGGCTGACCATGCCGTACTTCGGATACTCCCGATACCCGGCGAAGGTCCGCACCCGGTCGATCTGCTGTTTGGTCTCCGCGGCCTTCTCCGCGCCGCCCGGCAGGGCCCGCAAGCGCTCCAGCACCTCCTGTTCCTTCCGCCGGGCTTCCTGGAGACCTTGCGCGAAGCGTCGCTGAGCTTCGCCCGGAGCGAAGTTCCTGATATTGCCGAGGATCAGGGGCACGAGCGTGCTCGGGCGTTCGCTCCAGCGCGGCCTGGTGATGTCGATCTCCCCGGTGCCGCGCATGCCGTACGTGTCGAGCCAGGCCTGGATGGCGTCTCGCGCTTCCCGTCCGCCCGCAAGCAGGGGCAACTCGGCCAGGAAGCCGTCACCCTCGACCTGCTGCAGAAAAGCCACCACGTCCGGATACGGGCGGATCGCATCCGCCACGTCCAGGAGCGCCAGCCCCATCTCTGATGTGACGTTATGCGGGACGGACTGGGTGAGCGTGTCGGCGGCGTTCTTCTCCCCCAGCCACTCCTGCAGGTGATCATTCAGCCACCAGGCGGCCTCCATCCCCGCCAGGACCACCTGGAGGGTCCGTGGATCGAACTGACCCCGCTTCCGCTCTTTGATGTCTTGCAGGATGAAGTCAAGCAGCGCCGTTCCCGACATCGTCTGGATTTCGTCTCGCAGGGCGGCGATGGCCGCCTGGCTGTACTCGATCAGCTCGGCAACGATCGCCGGATCGGTCTCAATCGGGGTCTCGGAGCTGCCAGGCACCGTCCATGCGGGTTCCTCGTCCGAGACCGCCGGGAGAAAGCCCTCGCGTTCCACGATCGTCTGCAGCGCGTCCCCGATCAGCGGATCGGATTTCCCCGCGACCGCCAGGAGGCCTGCGCGGCTCGCCGGCGAAGCCAGGTCCCGGGTGACGTCGACGAACAGCCTGCCGCCGGCTTCGTACATGGGCCGGCCTGCCGTCAGCTGCCACAGGGAGATCCCCAGCGGCTTCATGGCGTCGGTCATCATCTGCTGATGACCGACGGAGACGTAGACGTGGTTCTCTCGGTCGCCGGCAGCGGGGATGGGGAACAGCGTGGTGATCGGCCGGCTCTGGACGATCTGGAAGTCGTCGTCGACCAGGCACCATTCGATGTCCTGGGGACAGCCGAAGTGCGCTTCGATCCGCCGGCCCAGCTGCACAAGCCGCACGACCTGCG